>JAUVRF010000624.1 GCA_030597775.1 Methanobacteriota archaeon
CACCCATAGGAGAACGAAGGTTAACGCAGAACCCAACCAGACATCGTCATGATCATTGGCATATCGCCACATCCCATAGGTCGCCACCACTAACAATCCGAGGATCACCACCGTGGAGACCCAGAAGCGGAACCAGAACTCGGGATTCTCCCACATCCGCCGCTCCTCCTCCTCCTCCGCCAGATGCATCGACCACGGGACCAAGAGGACCAGGAGGACGATAACGGCAAGCAGGATCGACACCATAACGATGGCCATCCTCTGGGTGTCCACCAGTTCGATGCCCAAGTGGTACCACCAGATAGGGAGCCAGAGGAGCCATCCAACGAAGAGGACCACGATGGTCCATGCCCGCCATCCCAGGTGCCACGAGAATTCCTCCTCGTCCATCCCCAACTCCTTCTCGTCATCGGTCAGATGCCCCAATCCCCCTGTCCTGGCGCAGGGGACCTCGCGAGAGGTCCCCGAGCACGGGGCAATGCTTGCGAGATAATGTGGCCGTCACCTCCTGCTCGGCCCAGTGCCCCGAGATCAAGGGTCGAAGATCGGGATGCTGGTTCAATCGTCCCGTGCTCCACCGACCAAACATGTCCCGTACATAGCATGTATAGTGGGTCAGCAAGGCGGTCACGCCTCCTCGAGCAGCCATCTCCACAGGGGCACGTGGACGATACCATCCTTCTCCCCCGACATAGTCTTGGTGAGCATCAGCGGTCGGTCGGTCCCACCCCTGATGGTCTTCCCGAACTCGGCCAATCCCTCGTACTCCCTCTCCGGGATCGGGTCCCCCATGCAGACGTTCACCGGCTTGAGGGGACCGGGCCTGTACCCGACGACGAAGTCCACCTCGTGGCCATTCTTCCAGAACTGCAACCTTTGCCTATCGCGCGCGAGGACCATGCACACCAGGTTCTCAGCCAGGACACCCAGGTCCGTCGAGTGCCGGTGGGCAACGGCGTTCCTGAGCCCGGTGTCCACGCAGTAGTACTTGGTGGGAAGACGCTCCCTCACCGCCGGTCTCGTCTTGAAGGTGAGCTGCTCGACGGGGATCACAAGCATCGCCTCCTCCAAGAACACCAGGTAGCGCTTTATGGTGTTCACCGACGGGGAGACGGCCTTTTCCATCGAGCGGAGGGTCAGGGGGCTTCCGATGTTCGAAAGGATGTAGTTGACCAGGGCCTCCATGTCCACTGCATCCACACCGTGGGGGTGGATGACGTCCCGGTAGAGGATATCGTCAAGGTACCCTTGGAGCGTCCCCCTCCGCTTCGCACGGGGCTGGAGTACGACCTCGGGGAATCCCCCCGTCTCGATGTAGGCGCCCATTTGGTTCAAGGCCCTGTCACGGAGGTCGGTCCCGCTCAAATCCTTCAGGGGGTCTCCGGAGAACCTCCGGTACTCCCGGAAGGACAGGGGGGAGACCCTCGCCTCCCAGGTCCTTCCCGTCAGCAACCTCGATAGGTCGCTACCGATGAGGTGGGAGGAAGAGCCGGTCACGACGAAGCGGTAGGGCCTCTTGCGCTCGTACTCCCTG
>JAUVRF010000386.1 GCA_030597775.1 Methanobacteriota archaeon
CAAGCGGGGGCCAGCAGCCGAGCGTAGAGCGCCCGGTATCGCTTGCCGATGACCGCCCATGAGAACGTCTCGAGCACCCTCTTCCTTCCCGGCTCGCCCAGCTCCAGCCGGAGCTCCGGGTCGTCGATGAGCGTGTTGATCTTCTCCGCGATGTCCTCGGGGTCCGTGGGCCGTGACAGCATTCCCTCCTTGCCGTCCTCGATGACGTCACGTACTCCCGGGATGTCAGAGAGGACCACCGGTTTCTGGGACGACATGGCCTCCAGGCCCACTATGCCGAAGGCCTCCAGCCGGGAGATCGAGGGCAGCACGAAGATGTCGGAGGCCCTGTGGTACTGGGGAAGCTCCGGCCAGGGCACCGAGCCGGCGAAGGTGACCCGGTTGGTGACGCCGAGGCGCTTCGCAGATGCCTCCAGCGCGTCCCTCCAGGGGCCTCGCCCCACGACGACGACGTGGGCGGAGGGTCTGAGCATCGGCACCGCCTCGAGGAGGAACTCGACACCCTTGTGGGGCTCCAGGCGACCCACGAAGAGCACCATGTCGGCCTCCTCCGCCTTGGGGATGCCGAGCTGTTCGCGGACCTTGGTGCCGTCCACCATCGGGGTGAAGCGCTGCACGTCGACGGCGTTGCCGATCACCTCGGGTTCGTACCGCCACACCAGCCGCGACGTGCGGGCGTAGCTGTCGGTGGTGGTCACCACCTGTTCCGAGTGGGATAGGGTGTAGCGCCCCAACGACTCGCGGTAGAGGGCCACGATCACCGGCCCCAGGGCCGGGATGGGGAGCTCGTCGTCGCAGTGGTAGGTGAGCATGTGGGGGATCTCCTTTGTGTTGGCCGCGGTGCAGGCGAAGTACGCGGTGAAGGGTGGAGGCGAGTGACTGTGGACGATGTCCCAGTCCCCCTTCAGGACCTCGTTGTGCACGGCGGGCATGAAGGGCGTCCGGAAGGCGAGGAACAACGTCGAGACGCGACGGACCTTGACGCCCTCGCGCCGCTCCAGCTTGGGCTGGTGTCTGGAGTACCGGGAGGTGAGGACGGTCACGTCCAACCCGTTGTCCACCATGTACTTGGCAAGCTCCTGGACGTGGGTCTCCACGCCGCCGATGTGCGGCGCATAGTAGGGTGCCACGAGGCAGAGCTTCATGTCGGCACCCCCACCCACCACCTCAGAGGACCCGGGCGCCCGGGGCCACGTATCCCTTCACGCGGGCGCCTGGCCCGACGAAGGCGTTCTCGGACAGCACGGTGCCAACGTCGATGGAGGCGTTGATGCCGATCTTCACACCCGGGCCGATGATCGCGCCCAGCTTGCGAAGGCCGGTGTCCACCCGCATGCCCCTGCTCGAGGAGGTCACATTCCCCCCGTCCAGGCGGAGGTTCGCCACCTTCGTCCCGGCCCCCAGGTTCACGTCCTCCATGATGACGCTGTCGCCAACGTAGTTCTGATGTGGGATGTTGCTACCGTCCATCAGAATGGTGTTCTTGACCTCCACCGCGTTGCCCACCCGGCACTCGCGGCCGATGTAGGTCGAGGGTCTGATGAAGCAGTTGGGGCCCACGTCCGCCCGCTCGTCGATGATGACCGGGCCCTGGATGTACGTCCCCGACCGGACCCTGGCCCCCTCGCGGACCACCACCGGGCCCTCCAGGTGGGCGCCATCCTCCACGGTGCCCTCGATGCTGCCCTCCAGGTCCTTCATGAGGTGGGTGTTGGCGCCCAGTATGTCCCAGGGGTAGGTCACCTCGATCCAGGGGTCCTCCATCTCCATCGACCGCAGGCGACCCTCGCCCATCATGAGCTCGAACGTCGAGGTGATCTCGTACTCGCCCCGGGGCGACATGGGCGTCTCCCGGATGGCGTCGAAGATGTCCGATGGGAAGGCGTACATGCCGGCGTTGATCAGGTTGCCCATGGGGCGGTCGGGCTTCTCGACGAGGCCCGTCACGCAGCCCCTCTCGTCGGTCTCCACGATGCCGTAGCCCGTGGGGTTCTCGACGTGGGTGCAGGCCATCGCCACCGCGGAGGGGTCCTTGGAGGAGGCCTCCACCAGCCTCCCGAGGGTGCCCTCGGAGGGCAGCACGTCCCCGTTGATGCACAGGAACGGGCCCGAGACCCAGTCCTCGGCCTGGGCGATGGCGTGGGCCGTGCCCAGCCGCTCGGACTGCTCGACGAAGTGGGGCGCCTCGATGTGGTCCATCTGGGCGAAGTAGAACATCATCTCCTCCCTCTGCCAACCGACGAGGAGGGCGATGTCGGAGATGCCGGCCGACTCGATGACGCTCATGGTGTGCTCGATGAAGGGACGACCGGCCACGCGCAGCAACGGCTTGGCGGTCCTGGCGGTGAGAGGTAGCATCCGTGTGCCGTCCCCTGCAGCCAATATCAGGCACTGCATGGCCCCACCTGAGGATGACAATGAAAGTGGAGGGAGCTATATATCTATGTCGGGAGGCCTGAAAATGGAGCCAATCGTTATTCTCATCCCGTGAGAATCGTGCCTCGGATCGCGCTGGTTCTTAACACACAGGAATAAGGGGTGGCCAGGATGGTCTCATCGGGTTATAACGATAGGCCAGACTCGCAAATTATCACCTCCTGTAAATATGGCTACCCACGTATGGGTTAAGAACTGATATATATCGGATAGTTGCATGCGGCCACTTACCTAATCCCGAGTGTGCCGAACCCGGGGGGGAAAGGGGTGAAGAGCTCCAAACTGTGGGAGGGGAGGGCTTCCTTCCGCCACCAGATTGTGAAGAGCTTACGCCATCGAACTCCCGAGAGGACCTAGGTCCGA
>JAUVRF010000032.1 GCA_030597775.1 Methanobacteriota archaeon
CGAACCCGAGTCCTGGATCCCGTCTGTGTCGGAGACCGTGAGGGTCATCGTGTCGTCACCCGCCCTCGTGTCGATGTGGGAAGGCCTCTGTAGGTCCGACTGGCTCCCGTCACCGAAGGTCCAGAGGTACTCCAGGTTCCCAGACCCAGTGTAGGACACGAGGGAATTTATGGTGACCGCGGTGTCCTCCTGGGTCAACACGTCATCGCCCAGGTTCACGATCACAATTCCCTCTCCAACAGAACCACCCGCCATGACCAGGATCGTGAACGCCAGCAGGAGCAAGGCTAGGAAGGTTTTCGAGAAGAAGAAGCCTGTCCTGCTTCGGGATGACATTCGGGGACACTCCTATGTCGGCGGGTAGTAGGTTCCGACCGTTATGGATCGGTTTCGCGCGCGTGTGTATCTTCGCCCGTGCGAGTATATAAAGCCGAATACCCCGATTATTTGCCCCGATTATCACGGCTGCATATCACGCGTAATAAAACCATAAATATTGCCATACGATTTAAGGCCGATCGGATGGATTCCGGTTCCGGGCCGAAGGATCCTCCAATGGCCTCACGCCCCGTTCCATCATTATCATGGCTGATAACCGACTGGCTCTCTGTGATGGAAACGGGATTATCATCCGGAGACTCATAATGAGAAGGCCCTAGGACGGAGCGGGACATTGGGCGACGAGCACCCATATTCGGCCGGTTCGTCGGCGAACTCAAGGCAAGGAACTAATCCAATGTGCTTCCGCTTATAGGGATCGTGATCCTGTCCGTTCGCTCCGAACGGTACCGGCCGTACTGTCGGAACGCCAGATCAAGCGCCTCGAGGGGTTTGCGTTGCTCCTCCACATCCAAGGAAATGCTCTCTCCGGAACGGAGCTTGATGGTGATCGTCTCTCCGGTCAGGCCCCTGGTTCGCTGGATGGACTCGATGTCATCGAAGGAGATGGTCCGCTGACCTCCGCGGAACCCCTTGGGCATGACGAAACGGTTCTTGTAGATCTCCCATCTGCTGGCCTTGGTGACGCGGCTCAGGGTCAGGTGCAAGTTCGAGATCATGGCCAGCAGGATGCCCAGGATGATCCCCATTATCAGGTTGTAGTCCAGGGCATAGAAGAGGCCCGCGCAGACGAGAATGGTGACCGCGGTGTTGAAGACCCATGACATCTGGATCGTGCTGTTGAGCCTCCGCTTGTAGTTGTCGTCATCCTCACGATAGACAAGACGCGCCGCCCCTTCGTCCCCTGCGGCACCCTCGACCGACGTCATAAACCACCACCTTCGTTCATCCATGGACACCCGGATTTAAAACACTTGGGTCAACAACGCTCCGTCCGGTGGAAATATCGACCGAGATGACAAATACCTCCTCGTCATTTGCATGATGGGATGGAGCCAGAGGGCTGCGGCCCTAGCCCCCACGGGCCCGGGAACGAGGATGGCAAGATGAGGACCGCTTTGGTGGTGGACGACAACGCTTTCCATAGGGAGCTCCTAGAGGTCTTCCTGGGCACCATGGGGTTCACCCATATCTGGACCTGTGACCGTCCCCCCGAGGCTATGAGGGCGTACAGGGACGCTGCTCCCAAGCCCTCGATAGTCCTGATCGATCACGAGCTGGGTCCCGCAGACGGGCTCCGTTTCCTCCGGGAGCTGGTACTGGAGGACGATTCCGCGCGGGTCATCTTCTTCAGCCGGGACCCCGAGGCCGAACGTGAGTGTTACAAGGCCGGTGCCTTGGAGTACGTGCGCAAACCATACTCGATCGCAGGGGTGGGCAGGGCTGTGAACAGGGCCATGCGACCCGGGGTCGTGAGCTGAAGCACCTGCTCATTGCTCAGTCTTCGAAGAAGCCCCAGGACTGGAAGAGCAGGACCCCCATCTTGGGCACGGTGGCCCGGACCTCCGGGTCGAGCACCTCCGACAGGTGTTGCCTCGCGGTGCGGTCCATGGACTTCCTGAGGAGCACCATGACGCCCGGGACAACGCCGGCCACAGTCGACGAGGCGAACAGGTCAACGATACCGGCCTTTGGAACCATCGTAACGGCCGCGACGACACTCCCCTCACCTACCACGCCCGCGTGGAACCAGGCCTCCAGCTGTGTCATGTCGTCATCTTCCAGCTCCACGACGGCGTCGAAGTCCTCCTTGAGGATCTGGATCGCGGCGTTGAAGAGCCCCTCTGATTTCATCCCTGGCGGTATGTAGAGGGCGCATCTGTCCCTGAACGATGCGGGTTGGATCGCGAGCTCCAGGGCCCGCTCGGGCTCCACATGCTCGTCCTTGATGAGGCCGACATGCTCCAGCTCGATCCAACGACCGGGGAGCTTGAGCTGCTGGATGCCGGCCACTCCCCTCCGGTAGACCATTGAACAGTCGACACGGACGGTCATAGGGTCAGATGCCCTGAATATGAAGGTCGCGACGGCCTTCTCCCCCTGGGCGATCCCATCGATACGGAACTTCATGTCCTTGTCCACATCGACCCCCTCGACGGTGATCACGTCCAGCATGCCCTCTTGGCTCAGCGAGGGCATCAGCTCGATATCGTGGACGGGACCCGGCCCGTTGTTAACGATCCCCAAGGAGTACTCTGCCAGGGCGTGCCGCCAGGAGACCGTGGACGTGACACGGATCCCCCCGCCCTCTGATTGGGCCGCCAGGTCTCCCGGGGAAACCCCCGCGGTGAGCAGGAACACGTCGTGTATCCGCTTGGTCAGCGTCCTCGGCACGGAGGAATCGGTCTCCTCTCCCCACGCCCAGATGTCGTCCGCGAACTCCTCCACCAGATCGCCGATGGCCCATCGGAGCTCCCGGTCAAGGCGCTCGTCGGGCTCGCCATCCACGATAGCGGCCATGTGGATGTCCTCTCCCCAGCTGAGGCTCACGGTACGGTCCCTCCAGACGGTGGTCACCATCTCGCCGCCCAGCCACTTGGCCTTCTCCAACAGGCGCTCGAGGACCACGAGCAGGTCGCTTTCAAGGTCCCGACCGTTCATCACCTTCGCGGATGTATCTACCGAGAACATGGCCACACCGGTGATGTGCAGGACGATGATGCGTTCGATCCCGTAGGACGCCGACCAGGTCGGCGGTGCCATCGACGCCCCCCTGCCTTCCCTTCCCCCCACCGCGGACGAGATCACATCCTTGTCCCCAATGGCCGGGGTGCTCTTGAATACCAGCATCTCCCCCGCCTCGGTGTACGCCACCTTCCCCTCGGGCAGGACGGTTGTGGGCTTTCCGGGTTGTAGGACGGCCTGTCGTATATCGTCCGCCTTCCGCTCGGCGAAGAGACCCTTCTCGGCCTTCTCCATCGCAAGCCTTTGTTTCTGGAGGTTGGCGACGATCTTCCGGCGCTTGCGCTTCCGGGCAGCTATGTACACAAGTCCGATGACCGCGGCAAGGATGACGATAAGGACGATCCAAGTGAGCAACGGGAGGCCGAGGATCGTGGTGTCCCCTCCTATTGAAAGAGAGATAGAACGGGTACCTAAAAGGCCCGGACATCCTGCATTCACCATACGACCCAGCTCCCATTAGCCACATATAGCCATGGCTTATTGGGGCTGGATTGACAAGAGGACATAAGTACTTTTCACAGGCGCCACATGCATCAGCATTCCTGCCCATCTGGTCGGGGTAGTTAGACAGTGGTGTCACCACCTTTTTATGATGAAGCCGCCATAGAGCCCGATGGGACCTTGACACCCTCCCACAAGTGGTCGGTGGCTCTGATGGAGATAGTCCAGATAGGAACCGTACATTCCCCTTACACGGAGTTAGGACAGATCCCCGGCTGCGCCGTGGACCGAATGGAGGAGGTCGCGGTGGTGGAGGTGTTCCAAGAGTACTCCGACGGGCTTCAGGATCTCGAAGGTTTCTCCCACGTGATGCTCATCGTTCACATGCACAAGGCCGAGGAGGAGAAGCTCAGGGTCCTGCCTCCGATCGACGACCAGGTGCGTGGCGTCTTCGCAACCCGCTCCCCCTTGAGACCAAATCACCTCGGTGTGAGCGTGGTGGAGCTCCTCAAGGTGGAGGGACGCAATCTGATGGTCAAGGGGATCGACTTCCTGGATGGGACCCCCCTGATAGACATCAAGCCGTTCACCTCCTACGATCTCCAGACCCCCATCCGGATCGGTTGGTTGGAGGGGAAGACCAGGCAAGGGAAGGGCCCTCGGTAGGCGTTGGGGAGACCCGGGCCTCAGGCCTCGGGTGCAACGGGCATGATGATCACGAGCCGGTCCCTTCTCTGGGCCTCATCATGTTCCACGTAGATGTGGCAGTTGAAGAGGAAGACGAGCAGCCTGGAGGTCTCTATCGCGAAATGCTCGTCAATGGGAGGGGGTCCCCTGGATCGAAGCTCCTGACGAACGAGCAGGCTCCTGAGGTCGCTCCCGACGGCCAGGCCCGGGGCGGTGATGGATATCGAGGCGAAAACGGGTTCCTCGCCCTCTGCCCAGTCCCCGGTCCTTGTGCCAGGTATCTCAGCGCCTCCTATCGTGGCCATTGAGACGGTGAAGGCATGACCCTCCATGGATGCCATCCTGACCAGGACCTCGAAGAGCCTCATGATCATGTCGGGGAGCATGTCGTTCGCCGATACCGTGATGGCCTGCTCCGGGGGCCTGAGGTCCACCGTGATCGTCTTGCCCTCATGACGGTAGCGTCCCACCATGCCTGGCAGGCGGTCCCCGAGGGCAGTGCCAAGGTCCAAGGGCCGTAATTCCTCTGCCCTCTCCGGTGATGGCAGCCCCTCGACCATGTGCCTGGCGGAGCGCAGGACCTGGGTCGCCTCTTCCACGACCCTCGGGAGGGCATCGGGATCGCTCTCCGCCCCTCCGATCTCGACCAGGGCCTCGAGCCGTTCGATCGAACTCTGCATCTTCGGGAACAGTTCCCACTCCAGCAGGTCACGGAGGCGTTCGTGATTGCCCTTTGTCATGATCAGCTGGGCCTCGAAGCGTTGCCGCTCCTGGATCTTGCGAGAGATGATCACGAACATGCTGGGCATGCCGTGGGAGTCCCTGACGATCGAACCCGAGACCTCGACAGGGTAGCGGACACCATCCTTGGTGATGGCCATCACATCCCCCCTCCACCAGCCCCGCCTGAGCAGCTCCGCCAACGCCTCTTTGGTCATGGTGTCAACTCCCTCGGGGGAGGAGAACATGGTCATGTGCTGCCCGACCACCTCCTCGAGGGAGTACCCCGAGTTCCTCAACGCTGCGGGGTTGGCATAGAAGATGAGGCCCTTGGCATCGGCGAGGATAACGGTCTCGTCGACACGTTCGATGGCCTGGACCATCCGGTTCTGCTGGTCCAGGGCCTCCTTGACGGTGGTCATGTCCTGGACGAAGGTTATCCCCAATCGCTCATTGGGAGGGGAGAGCATGGAATTGATGATCTGGACGTGGACGATCTCCCCTTCACCGTCAATGATCCTGATATGGATGGGTCCCGAGGGGGTGCCCGACTCCATCATGCTGTCGATCGCCCCCTGTGCGATGTGGCGGTCATCGGGATGGACGTACTCGACGGGGCTCACTGCAAGCAGTTCCTCCTCTGGTCGATTGAATATCTCGATGATGTGCTCGTTGAACGACTTGGCGAGGAAGGTCCCGTCGGGGAGGACCTCGAAGACACCGAGGCCGATGCCCGCGCTGGCCGCCAGGCCGAGGAGTGCCGACAGACGGTCCTCGACCTCCATCAGACGGTCCTTGGAGCCCTCTGCGTCCATCATCGGTCTGTTGATCGAAAGGTATGTGTAACCTCCCCGGGTCTCTCCTCGGACGTCCAGGGCAGAGGAGCCCAGCATTGCATCATCGCATTCAAGGCTTCCCGTGACAAGGCGCCCCTCCCTCCTGTGCATCTCCTCCAGGAGCTCAACCAGACTTCCACAGACCCGGGATGGGAAGATATCCTCGAGCTCGTGGCCGATGACGCTCTCGACGGGGGTCTGAAGGGCTTCTAGAGGCCCCCGATTAGAGTAGATGACCCTTCTCCCCTCAAGGACCATCAACCAATCATTGGCGACCTCCAGAGCGTGCCCTAGGTGATATTCTACCATGGTTGAAGAGACCCGTCTATAGGAACAGAGCCGGGCCAATAAATACTTGCCGCCAAGATAGGTCAACGTCTCCCCTAGGCCGCGGGGAGCTCCACGATGAACCTGGCCCCCTTGCCCCGCTCGCCGGCGACCCGGTCCTCGACCAGGACACGGCCCTGGTACCGATCGGTGAGGGCCAGCACCAGGGATAGGCCAAGGCCCGAGCCCTCTTGGTCCTCGACCCTCCTTACGAACCTGAAGAAGATGCTCGCCTTGTCCTCGTCGGCAATGCCAGGACCGTGGTCGGCCACTGAGAGGATGATGTTGTGGGCCCTCTCGAAGGTACGGTGCTCCAACTTCACATCCACCTGGGCCGTGGTATGTCGAGAGAACTTGATGGCATTGTCAAGCAGGTTGATGACCAGGTCCCTCAGGAGGTCATCGGCCATCACCATCATCTCCCGGTCCGGGGAGTCGACCCGGATCTCGCAGGTCCGATCGGTGTACTTCTGGGTCATGTCACCCACCGCCTCCTCGACGACCGTCACCAGGTCCACGGGCTTGAGATCTTCGGCGTGCTGCGCCTTGGAGATGGTCCTCACCCTGTCGATGAGCTCCGAGACCCGGGCTGCCTGTTCCTTGGCCCGCTGGGCGTTCTCCATCTGCGAGGGATCCAACTCCTCTCTCGTGAGCAGGTCGAGGAAGCCGATCACCCCCTGGATGTAATTGTTGATGTCATGGGCCATGAGGTCTGTGAAGAACTCGGCCCGTTCCCTGGCCCGGAGCAGGTTCCTCTCGGCCGCCTTCCGCTCCGAGATGTCCCGGGAGAGCACCGTGATCATCTCCGGGTCTCCCTTCTCGTCCGGCGTCATGGTGACGGAGATCTCCACCGGGTAGGTCATTCCGTCCTTTGACTCCGCGGTGCGCTCGCCCGACCAGTGCCCCTCCTCGAACAGGGCCGTCGCCACCTCCATCGGGTCCAGGTCGCCGTCCATCGTCCGGCTGAATATGTACGCAGGCTGGCCCAGCACCTCCTCGAAGGTGTATCCAGAGCGCCTCAGTCCCTCGGGGTTGACGTAGATAACGTTGAAGTCCTTGTCCGCCAGGACCATGGTGTCGTTGAGCGTCTCGAAGCCCTGGGCGAATCGACGCAGCTCATCGATCATGATACACCGTGCCGTCTCGTCCCTGAAGAGACAGTAGATCGCGGGCTTCCCGTCCCAGGTCGTGCCGCCCATCACCACATCTAGTAGAAGGGACTCGCCCGTGGGGTCCAGGAACCTCACCTCCTGATGGGCGTCCTCACCGGTTCGTGTCCCCGTCCCCCGGGCATGGTACCACCGCATGATCTCCCCCTGCTCGTCAGGGGCCACGAAGGCGGTGACCTCGATGCCCACCACGTCGGTGGATTCCCGCTCCAGGATGGTCGCACCCTCGGGACTGATGTAGCGGATGAGCCCGTGCCTCTCCCCCTCGTCCTGGAGGATCATGAGACCCAGTCCACCGTCGTGGAGATAGCTCTTGAACATGAGGGTCATGGTCTCGAGCTCCGAGAGTCGCTCCATCATGGGCTGGGCGTCCGGGGCCTTGATGACCACTATCTCCCTGTCCACGAGCCTGATGGCGATCAGGGACTCGGCCTCCTCGGGGGCGTCCTCGGTCCGGGTCCTCAGGACCAGCCTTCCGAACCTGTCGTCCCTTGACCTGAGCTCCTCGTACCATTCCTTCACCTGTTGGACCTGCTCCTCGTCGAAAAGGTCCCAAAGGAACTGTCCCTCGGCCTCGGTCCAACCACGCTCGGAGATCGCCCTGGCCTGACAGCTGTGATTGGCATATAGGATCTTGCCGTTCGATGTGACGATGGCATCGACGGACACCAGGTCAGCCAGGGATCTTGCGACCTCCAGATCCAATCAGAACACACCTCCAGCGTACGAACTGGTCATATCTTGTAAAGCATGACGCTGTTCATAAAGCCTTCGTAATGGCTATCACGTGTGGGTCCCCGGCCCCCGTGGTGGTGGGGGCAGGGTGGAGGGTCCCAAGACGGCGTGCCTACAGATAACCGTGGTCCTTCAGGGTGTCCATCACCATGTCGGCCGCCTGCTCGACGGTGACATCCTCGGTGGGGATGACCAGCTCTGGGTCCTCGGGTGCCTCGTAGGGGTCCTGCAACCCGGTAAGGTCCTTGATCTTTCCGTCCAGGGCCAGCTTGTACAGGCCCTTGGGGTCACGGCGGATACACTCGTCCAGGGAAGTGTCCACGAAGACCTCAAGGAAGTCACCGATCTCCTCCCGAGCGGCCTGCCTGAAGGCCTTGAAGGGCGAGATCAGTCCCACAAGGACGATCACATCGTTGCGGGTCAGCACCTTGGCGACGAAGGTCACCCGCTTGGCGTGCTGCTGTCTGTCCTCCTTGGAGAACCCCAGGTCGGAGGACAGGCCCTTGCGCACCTCGTCCCCGTCCAGGATCTCCACGTTCCGTCCCATGGCCTTGAACCTCTGCTCCAGTTCCAAGGCGATGGTGGTCTTGCCGGATGCGGGAAGTCCCGTCATCCAAACCGTGCATCCTTTCGGTTCCGTCACTCGCTCACCTCATTGCTAAGATCGATTATCGGCTGGATGGGACTCCCATCCAGGTCAGGGGGCACCGAGGCGCCCATGAGCTTGAGAATGGTCGGGGCAACGTCGCTCAGCTTGGCACCCACGAGCGGTCTGCCAGCAGGCCGCTTGGGGTCCTTGTAGATGATGATCCCGTTCCAGTCGTGGACCGCATCGTCGGGGCCGGTATCGTTCTCCCGCAGGTACTTGTCGGGATGGCCCACCGTTCCGGCCGCCCTCCAGTACAGGTCGTCGAGGAACACCATCAGGTCGGGATAGTCCCCGTTGGTGACCTTGTAGACCTGCTCTGGCTTGAGCACGAAGGTGTCCAAAGGCCTCCCGTCCATGTCGGGGATGGCCTCGATCCGGGCTATAAGGTCGTCCCTCACCCGCTCGTAATCGGACTGGGGGACGATGCCCTTGGGCTCGCGGCCCTCCACGTTGATGAAAATGCGAGCGTAGTACCCGCCCCAGCCCCATGCGGTGGTATTCTCCCAGTCCACCTCGCACTGCTCGAACTTGGATATGCCCTCGGGCTTGGACTTGAACTTGAGCAGCCCCTCCTCCTCGAGCCACTGGTTGATGCAGAGGGCACCCCGCATGCCCTTGGCGCCGTGGTCGGAGGTGGCCAGGAGCAGCGTGTCGTCGTCAAGGATCTCCAGGAGCTCCCCGACAATGCCATCAAGATGGCGGTAGTAGTCCGGGATGGCGTCCTCGTACCTGTTGCCGGGCTCGTAGAGGTGGTGCTGGGTGTCGTAGAACTTCCAAAAAGCGTGGTTGATCCGGTCCAGGCCGATCTCCACGAACATCATGAAGTCCCAGTCGCCCTTCTCAGCGTAGTGTCGGACCACCTTGGCCCGTCGGTCGGTCATCTCGTAGAGCTCACGCAGGAGCTTGTCGCGGTCCTCGGTGCGGAACTCGATGTCGGTGATGTAACCGCCGGAGACACGCTCCACCTCGGCCTTGGCCTCGGGTGGGTAGGTGTACTCGCCCTCGGTGGTGGGCGTGATGAAGCAACCGACGCTGACCCCGTTCATCTCCTTGGGGGGGTACGATGGAGGCACGCCGATTATGACGCTCCTCATGCCCTCGTCCCCCAGCAGGTCCCACACGGTGGGGGCGTGCATCCTGGTGGAGTTCGCGATCCACATGTCGTCGTACGAGAACTTGGTCCTGTGGCGGAAGCCGTAGAGGCCCAGCCTCCCCGGGCTTCGTCCCGACATCATCACGAGCCAGGCGGGGATGGTGATCGGCGGAATGGTGGACCGCAGGGGTCCGTACAGACCGGTGCCCATCATGGCCTCCAGGTGGGGGAGGTCTCCCTTCATCCTGTCGAAGATGATGGCGGGGGGGGCGCAGTCAAGCCCAATCAGCATGAGTTTGCGTCGTGCCATTGTGTCACCTCATCGATCGTCATATCGAGGGGCCCCTGGATCCTCCAAGTAGCCCAGGATGTCCCCCATCACGTCCTCAAGGTCCGACCTGGGGACGATGACCCCCAGGCCCTCGGACTTACCTCCGGCCGACAACCCCCGGTCCC
>JAUVRF010000097.1 GCA_030597775.1 Methanobacteriota archaeon
GATCCCCGAGACCGGACCCAACCCTTCCGCCCCCCTCATGACTCCGACGCTCTATTTCGTGACGATTGCACATTCATACCGGAATATAGGTTTTTTACCACTATAATGATGATGTGGTGCATATGCATAATATTAGCATAGTAACGGTTAAATACCAGTATACTGATGGTGATTTGCATATGACCAAGCTCGACAGACTGTTAAGAGAGATCCAGAGCAGGGGTGTGGTGAGCCGGGCCGAGATGCAGGAGCTGGGAGAAGATGTCCTGGACCGGAGACCCCTGGATTACAGGTACCTCTATACCGAGTACCTGGCCAAGCTGATCGAACGGGGTGACATCGCGAGGCCCCGGCGGGGACTCTATGTGGCCACCTGGGGACCAGGCACCGAAGCGTCGTTGAAGCTAGCCGATAGGTACACCATCGCCTCGAAGGTGAGGGAGGAGTACTACCTCGGCTTCCACACCGCTCTGGAGCTGCACGGCTGCGCGTACTCCTGGTTCAACTCGGTGACCGTGTGCCTGAGACCGGGTACACAGTTCAGGTCCTTCGAGTTCCAGGGTACGACCTATAGCCCCGGGCTCACGAACCTGCCTCGGTTGGGTACCGAGGTCATTGATCGCAACGGTCACCAGGTAACGGTCTCGAACCCCACAAGGACCTTCGTCGATTGCCTGGACAGGCCTCATCTGGCAGGTGGATGGGAGGAGGTGCTGAAGAGCCTCGAGAGCCTGCCCGGTGTGCAGGGCGACGAGCTGGTGTCCGTCCTCCAGGTCTTCGACAAGAAGGTGTTGTTCCGAAAGGCAGGGCGGGTCCTGCAGCTGCTGGGAACCAACATGTACTACGAGGGTGTCCTTGAATCCGTGGAGGACGTGTTGAAGGAGTATTCAGGAGGTCAACCCCTCTACATGGACCGAAGGTCGCCCGGTCCACTGAGCAAACACTGGAACGTCTATGATGTCCCTGGCCTCGATAGGATGCTGGAGGGTATGTGAGCATGGCCATGGTCGACCTTGAGGGGTTTCCATCGGACCTTCGGGAGAAGGTCCTCCGGCTCGCCGACATCGCCCAACGTATGTATTCCGTGCCCTTCCTGTCAAGGAGCTTGGCCTTCTACGGCGGCACGTGCCTCAACTTCGTACACCTGGCCAGAGCGCTCCGGCTCAGCCTGGACCTGGACTTCAACTACAGGGAACCAGGGCCAGGGGAATGGCGCGGGGAGAGGGAGAGGGTCGATGGATATATCAAACAGGTGCTGTCCGACCTGGGATACGCCAGCGGGGACATCAGGATCCAGGCGTCCTATCCACTGACCCGGTTTGAGGTCCGGTACTTTTCCGCTTCCGGAAGGAAGGATACCATCAAGATAGAGACGGGGTACTTGCGGAGGGTGCCCATGCTCGCCTCGGACGTCCATCTCGAATGGGAACACCCGGAAACGGGAAGGACCATCGAGGTGCTGACGCCCAGGCGGGAGGAGATGTTCTCGAACAAGGTCGCAACGCTCCTTTACCGGTTCGGGTACCCCCAGCATCTCAGCGGACGTGACCTGTTCGATGTCTACTCCATCGCAAACGAGGACTATGAGGAAGAAACCTTCTTCGCATCGTTCGTGCTGGATAGTCTGACCCGGCCCGAAGCACGGCTCCACGAGTTCTCTCCCTTCCTGGACATGACGAGTGCCAGGGTCGAGGGCAATGTTGAGGACCTGATCGTTGGTGGGCCACAAATAGAAGAGCTGGCCGATCGAGTAGGTGGATTCCTAGAGGGTCTCCTGGAGGAGGTCGGCAACAGGTATTCGGATGTCATCGATGTCTTCTTCGACGACCTTGTGTTCGAACCGGAGAGGATAGCTCCTCATGGGATCCTGAACGAGCGGATAGAGGACCATCCTGGTATCCTGTGGTGCCTTGAACGGTTGCGTCGTGAACGATAGAGGAGCGGGGTCCACATAGAATGCCGTGAGTGGCTGGCGCGAGGGGTTTCGTGCATCAATCCACAACGTCCTCTTCGAGCTCCTTGAGGATCCTGGCCTTCCTTTTTATCTTCTCGGCCTTGTTCTGATCCCCGACGATGGATGTAAGCTCCGATACCGTGGCTCCATTCAGCGCGTCGACGCTGTCGAAGCCCGCGTCGAAGAGCGAGTTGACGGTCTTTCCAGATGCGGAGATCGCCTTCCGGAGCTCCTTCTTCTTGGCCTCCAGGTCCTCGATGGCGGCCACGTCCTCCTCCGTGGTTATCACACCATCCTTGATGGTGAGGACGTAATCGCAGGTGGCAGCCGCCCTCCTGGAATGGGTGACCACTATGACCGTGGTGCCCCTCTCGCGACGAAGCTTGTTGAGGAGTTTCATGATGGCAGCGCCCGTCTTAGAGTCAACGCTACCCGTGGGTTCATCGGCCAGGATTATCGAGGGATTGTTGGCCAGGGCGCGGGCGATGGCAACCCGCTGTTGCTCACCACCGCTCAGCTTGAGAGGCTTGTGATCGACCCTCTCCGACATACCTACGGTCTCCAGCAGATCTAGGGCCCTCTTCCTCCGCTCGGCCTTCGGTACGTCGAGGGCCTCCATCGGAAGTTCCACGTTCTCCAGCGCCGTCAGGTTGGGCAGGAGGTTGAAGTCCTGGAAAACGAAGCCTATGGTGGACGCCCTGATATCTGTGAGCTCCACCTCCTTGAGGTCCGCCAGCTCCTCGCCGTCAACGACGACGGAACCCTGGGTGGGGATATCCATGGCCCCTATCATCTGCAGGAGGGTGGTCTTCCCTGACCCGCTGGGACCCTTGATGGCGACCATCGAGCCCTCCTCGATGTTCATCGTGACGCCACGGAGCGCGGGCACCGGTACCGACCGGCCCTTCACCTGGAACTCCTTCTTGACGTCCTTGAGGATGACGATCTGTTCCGCCTCACTCATAGCGCAACGCCTCCGCGGGTTTGAGCCGGATGGCCTGAAGGACGGGGTATAGAGACCCAAGAACGCCAAGGAGCAGCGCCATCCCCAATGTGACCAGGAGCAGTATGGGGTCGAGCTTGAACTCCACCTTTGTCCCAGGCGAGGTCTCTTCCCCTTTGCCACCGCCCCCTTTTCCTCCGCCGGTCTTGTCATCCTCTACATCTGAGTCCTGCGTCCCCGAGTCCACCATGATAGAGGATATCGAGGGGCCTATGAGGGCCACTATCAGAAGTCCCACGACGAAGCCGAGGGCGGCCAGGGTCATGGACTCGATCATGAGCTGGGCGATTATCTTCGAGTTTCGAAAACCAATGGCCTTGAGCACGCCGATCTCCCGGAACCTCTCACGGGTGATGAGGATCATGATGAAGATCATGACGACGATGCCAGTGATGAGGGCGATGTAGGCGCCCAACTGGCTGTTTGCCCTGATCGCATCTATCGACTCCTGCAAGGCGTCGCCCTGGTCAGTGGGCGATACCACGTCGAAGTCCTCGCCCAAGGCCTCCCGGAGGTCCTCCACCATGGTCTCGATGTTGCCCACTGTGTCGGCCGTAACGTAGACAAGGTGCGGTCCGGTGATATTGTAGGTCTCCTTGGCAACATCATAGGGCACGATGGCAGTAGCGTCCCCTGACCTGGTACCACTGGAGAAGATCCCGACGACCTCGAAGTCGGCACCGCTAAGATTGATGGAGGTCCCGACGCCAGCATCCTGGGCTCCAGATAGGTTGGTCCCGATGATGGCGACGTATGCACCGGTGTCGGAAGCTTGGAGGCTCCTGCCTGACTCGATCTCGAACTCGGCACCGTCCATGAGCATCAACCGCTCGCCAGGGTCCATACCCTGAACGACTCCCTTTATCCAATTTCCAGGTGACGTCTCATTGAAATGCCAATTGATGACCATCATCTGCACCGATTCGACATTGTCGACCGTCGTTATGTTGAGCAGCTCGGATTCGTTCATCGTCCCGCTCTTATCAACACCAGCAGGTGTGATGGTGGCGGTCCGCTCCATGTGCTCCGATATGTTCGACGTGCTGTCGGAGATGTTCTGGCTTACGATGGACATGCTGAGGAATACCCCGAGGCTGAAGCCGATGATCACCACGATCACCAGGGTCCTGGCCTTCTTGCCGAAGACGTTCTTCATGCTCCTTGATACCGTGGACATGGATTGCGCTCCGATTCAGACACCTGGAATGCCTTGATTTGATTTAATAACTCAGGGACAAAGGCTGGACAATGGTAAACATTCTATCTCGGAGCCAACCATATTCGGAGCGGATACTGGACCTCGACTAGCCCAACCGACGGCCTGGGATGGTTATCGGTGCGCCACCGCCAAAGATCGTCGCCAGGGCCTGGGAGGAGGTCACCTCGGTTATATAGACCATCCTGCCCGACTCGGCGTCGACGGCCACCGCGGTGGTCTTGGCACCCTCCCAGACATTGTCCATCTGCATGATGTACGAGACATTGGCGTTTGGAATGGATATGCCCGTAAGGGTGTCCAGCAGTTCCATACCGAATCCGCCGGCAGTCTCCAGTCCACCTGTGGAGTAGGCGTACCAGGCTTCGGTGAAGTCCACCTCCTGGTCGAATCCATCATAGGCTACGCTGGCCACTTGCTGGACGTTGGCCCAGATATCCTCGGAGGATGCCAATGTCAGAAGCTCATCGGCCATGAAGTACTCGGGCAAGGTGGCATAGCCGGTCGTGATCCCTCCTTCGGAAGCGATGAAGGTGTCCACCTCATCAGGACCGATGGCCCTGGTCCTGACCCGCTTGGTCACGTTGATCTCGTAGGCATACTGGTAGGTGGACCAGTTATCATAGTTCTCCCAGTCCATGGGGTCGTCAGCGAAGGTGATGTTCCAAGTGTACTCCATCGTACGCATGTCTGCCTGGTAGGCCGAATAGAACGCTTCCTTGAGCAGGGGGCTGGGGTGGGACCTTAGGAAGTCCTCAAGCCCCGAGCTCTCGGCGAAGCACACGTCGACCGCCTCCTTAAGACCAAACTCGAAGCTTGAGCTGGATATGGAACCGTCCTGGGGACCGACCTCCCAGCTGCGGAAGTCGCCCGTCGGCGCCCTGTCCACGAAGCTCTCCTCGGCCTGGTGGTCGATAGGGATGGGGGCTCCGCCCATGGTGTAACCGTTATCGGTGAGGGTCTGTGAGGTGCTGAGCAAGATGTGACCGGTGGCGTTCTCGTCGTCATAGGGGAGCTTTGAATAGTACATTATCCTCACGGGCCTGGGGACCTGCGACGACAGCCAAATGAGCTTCTCCAACTGGATCTCGCCGAATAGGTCGACTGATATGTTGAGCCGGGCGCAATCGTAACCGTTGACCCTCTCGGACCTGTCGATCGACCAATTGTAATACTGGGTGTAGTACCCCCCCCAGAGAGATTCGCCATATGTGCCGTTATCACCTTCTGTCAGCGTGGACCCGACACCGTACAGCAGCTCCTCCAGGGCACGGTCGACCTCTATAGGGGGGTCTGGATAGCCAATGTTGCTCACCTCGAATTCGAGGTCTGATATCGGAATTTCTATACCCACCACTTCGTCCACGCTCAGGAGGCCGTCGACGTAGCTCATTATGGCGGTATCGCCCTTCAATGTGGCGAAACGGTCCCGGTCGACATCGATACGCCCGTTGACGATGAGAGGCTCGTTGTTGTCATCTGGATGGCCATACTCGAGGGTTATCTTGACGGATAACGTGAGCTCGGTATGGAGCTGCCATGACTCGTGGGAGACCATGTAACCGTCCTTCTTGGAAAGGGGTCCGTTAAGTTGCTCCAGCAGCTGGCCATTGGCCTCGAGGCTGATGAGCGTTATGTTGCCCGTTGTCTTGTTCACATCGTACAGTTCCGCTAAGAACTCGTAGTTGTAAAGGAGGATGTCTCCAGACCTCACCGGCGGCACGGTGACGGAGATGGCATCTATCGAGACGATATCATTGCCGCCGGGCCCGTCATCCGGGTCCCAGTCATCATCGTCCATCTGGGCCGTCCAGTAGGGATACATCACGACGTTGGCCATGAGCAGCACGGTAATAACGGCCAGGACAGCGCTCTTCATCCTCCATCCTCAGTGGTCAAGGTGTGTTCATCGGCAAAAGTGTTTCCGATTTAAAAGGGTAGATACTGGTGAAGAGTGGCGGGCACGAGGGGATTCGAACCCCCGATATACAGCTTAGGAGGCTGTCGCCATATCCAGACTAGGCCACGTGCCCGTGTGCATCCCGCATATCCCCTCCCGGATAAAGGCTTTACGGAAGGTTCCGTTGAAATAGAAGGCGCTGGCAATCCCAAAAGTATAATCTCCCTTGAACCGCGTCCTCACCTGAAACTCCACCAGTCGGCCAGGGGCCGTGAACTGGTCCGCCGGGTCGGTGAGCTGCAGGTCGATCTCCAGTCTCGGCAGGTAGATGTAGGTGCTGTCTGCCGCGCTATCGTCCCAGTAGCCATTGCCCTCCCAGACCCCGGCATGTAGGTAGACGGACGAGGTAGACCCCAGGCCATCCTCCTCGATGGTGAATGTCGACTCGAACTCACCCGTGCCCACGTGGCTGACGTTCACGGATCTTGCATCGTAGTACCGGCCCACTTCGAATATCACCAGGGGTGCGTCGTAGGGAAGGCCCTCCTTGTAGACCCATATGCCGACGGTCACCTCGGATC
>JAUVRF010000273.1 GCA_030597775.1 Methanobacteriota archaeon
CGCGGTCCCCAAGTCGTTGACCATAGAGGAGGAGGACGGGAAGCACACCGCCCGGACCGTGGCGGAGACCGTCGGGACCTCCGGCGACGGCGCGATGATCGTTCCCCCGACGAAGGAGGGATACGACCTGGCCGTGGCCGCCGCGCCCCTTGCCTCGTACCTTGACATCCCCATCATAATCACCGACGAGATCTGCTCCGGGGTCAAGGACACCCTGGGGAGCCTTGATGTCAAGTACACTGTGTGTATCGGTGATACCGCAGGCTACGGCAAGGAGTTCCACATCCGGACCCTCACAGAGGCACAGGACACCATCGCCGAGTTCATCAAGAGCCCCATGGGCCTGGCCGGCGAGGTGGAGTACCTTACCCTGGCCAACCCCCAGGACATCGTTCCCATGGACGTGACGGACACCATCGACTTCCATTTCCAGGACCAGATCTACGCCCACGGCACCTCGGAAGGGGGAGTGGCAGGCACCACCCCGGCACCAGCACCTGACGCGGTCAACTATCGGTTCGAGATCCCCTCCGACTGGGAATACACCAACGTCCACTTCAACCTGAAGTTCCGGGCCAACCAGATGGCTGAGGAGGTGGGGTCCCGGATATATGTGTTCGTATCCGACGGCAACGAGGAGGTGAACGGAGAACCGGCCTTGGAGGTCTTCTTCGGCACCCCCGCGGGTCGGATCGAGGGCGAGTACCGCGTCGTGGACTTCGACCTGGCCTTGAACAACGACACCGGTCCGCATCTCATGGAGCTGTCCGCCAGGGAGATCTGGTCGGGGAGCCCCCCGGGTCGGTACGGCATCATCACCGCGGACCCCGAGACGGTCTACCTCAACGTCCAGGTCCAGAGGCTATCAAACTCCGTCTACCCCCTGATGGGGTCAATAAGTTCCATGGCCCCCTACCTCACCGCTTACAGGAAGGGCATAGTGATGGCGGACCCATCGTATGCCCTCAAGAGTCCCAGCTACCAGGGTTGCGTGGCGTGCGGCGAGCCCACCTTCGACGCGGAGGCGATGTCGGCCGCGAACGTCAAGGCGATGGAGGTCCACAACGAGACCGTCAGGACCCTCGCCCGCCTGGTGGGCGCCGACAGCGAGGACCTGATGGAGGACCACACCGCCCTCAACGAGCTGGCGGACCACTACTACTACAATCCGGTCAGTGTGGGGATAATCGCCGACACCAACATGGTGCCTCACTACTACTTCCCCGGCGGCGAGGTGTCCGAGGGCCTGGGTGAGCCCGGTGACATCATCTACGGCGACATCAACATGAACCCGGTAGCTCCCCCGAACGACGTGGGACCCGGCCGCGTCCACTCGGAGTACCCGGACCTGGAGCTCCCCGTGGGCCGCATCGACGGCTTCGACGTCCAGGACACCTCCGCACTGCTCTCCCGGACCTTCTTCTACTACGACATAATCGATTCGTTCATCGGCTACTCCCAGGGTAACATCCATTCCGAATGGAAGAACAACGGCTACGTGTTCCTTGGCTCCGAGATCCCCGTCGAGACTATGTACCCATCACTGGTCACCCAGGTGGCCGGCGAGTTCCAGGACGGTGGCTTCAACCCCAAGGTCACCACCGAGCTGCTATCCCACCGTGCCAACTCCCAGAAGTTCCAGGAGGGCTCCAACTACATCATCGGAGGGGTCCACGGCTTCTACTACTGGTACGTTCCTGCCGCCCGCAGCAAGTACGCCGGCGGGTCCGCATACGACGTGGCACACGTCCGGGACATGAACTTCGGGCCCTCGACCATCTACATGATCTCCTGCGTGGTCGGCCGCATCGACGGCCTGAACCCGGAGAACTCCCTGGCCATGGCCTACATGCACGGCGGGGTGAACGCCTACATCGGTGCCACCAGGTCCACCTACGGTTGGGTGGACGTGGACAACGTGGATGTCCGCCTGGACTCCGAGGGCGCTGTGCTGATGGGCGAGTTCTTCAGCCAGTACGTGCTCGCAGAGGACATGACCGTGGGAATGGCGTTGCGCGACGCAAAGAACGACTACATCGTGGAGGACGGAGAGGGTGGCTTCATCAACGATCTGGGCCAGGAGTACGCCTACATGATCTACGGCCACTACATACTCCACGGCGACCCGGCCTTCAACCCATACGAACCCAACAACATCTGATACGCGACCTGATCCCATGCACCGTTTCGCCCCAATCATCAAATACGATCCAAGCCTGCGGCCAAGAGGAGGACGAATCTGTGATGGATAGAAACCCATTGATAAGCGTCAAGGGGCGAGCCGCACTTCTCACCGTCATCATGGCATTCCTCCTCCTGCTGCCCATCCTGGCCGCACCGGCTGGAGGCGGACCGTTCCGGGACGGCACCATCGACACGGATCCCCTCGTCATTCCCCCTGAGTCCAATGGCCATCGGCCAATGGTAGAGTTCTTCACGGGCCTGTCGTGCCCCAGCTGCATGAGCGGCCCCCATCCCGAGACCGAGGAGATGTACGCCGACATGAGGGAGGACGATTCCGTCCCATGGAACTACGTGGTGTTCCACGAGCTCAACGGCGGGGGCGTCGACGGTCTCGCCAACGACGAGTCCCGGGACCGCATGCGACACTACCAGCCCGGTGTGTCCGGCACCCCTTGCATCGAGGTCGACGGAGGGTGGCACACCCTCGGCGGCATGCTCGGACGTGACAGCATCAGCCCAGCGAACCTGCAGGACGCCATCGACTCCGCCACTGACCGATATCAGAGACAGATCAATCCACTGCGACCCTTTCAGAGCTTCAGGAACGACTTCAAGTTCGTGAACCTGGAGGTCACCCAGAACGTTCAGGGGAACGAGTGGGTCGTCATGGTCAAGGTCAACTACCTGGGCATGGACCGCCTGGTCCTCCAGGAGGACCTGCAAGGGAGCCTCTACGTGTTCATGGTGGAGGACGACGTCACCGCCTACAGCACCGTCGAGGAGGCCATGGTCCTCAACCACAACGTGTTCCGTGGATACGCGATCAAGGACGTCGAGTTCACCATGTCCCCGGGGGACGAGAAGCTCTTCGTCGGCGGCTGGGAGATCCCCGAGATCATCGTCGACCCCAACGGGGAGTACCCCGACGGGACCCCCGTGCCGGTAAAGACGATGGACATGACGGCCGTGGCCGTCGTATACGACACGGACGACACCAGCTCCGGGGACAGCGGGAACGGCAACCCCACCTCGGTCCCCAGGGCCATCCAGTCCCAGACGGCCCGTGGCACCGCCTACGACCTTGACAACATCGCAGAGCCCGTGGGAGACGTGACCGTCACCATGGAGGACGTGACCCTTGCCTTCGAGGCCCTCATCGACGACCCGGACGGCGTGGCCGCCGCGGCTGTCCACTTCAACACCGAGGGCGCGGACAGCACCAACTGGACCGTTCTGGAGTTGGGCGTCAGCGGCGACGAGGTCTGCGACGACGTGGGTGTGTGTTACGCATTCAGCAACGCGGTCGCCTCCGCCTCGCTCGACCTGGAGGAGCCCGTGGACGATGTCTGGTACGTGATAACCTACAGCGATGGCCTTGGCGCCATGGGCAAGACCGAGGTGCTGTACGCAGAGGTGAATGCGGCAATTGCGACCGACGGGGAGATCAGC
>JAUVRF010000062.1 GCA_030597775.1 Methanobacteriota archaeon
CATCGTCCCCGTCGCCACCTTCCGTGCTGCTCAACGAGACCGCGAGCACCGCGATCGCGACGATGCCAAGCACCACGATCAGGGCGAGGAACGGCTTGCTATGCATGAACTTGGCGAGGTCCATCAAGGTCCCTAAGGTGAGACCTCCCCAAAAACCTTACGCAATTGTCTGGTGTCCAGGACCGCAAAGGTGAACATCGCATCGGTCCATCCTCCCTCGAGTGGTCCCATGGACGTACGAGACAGCATCCTCGATTGCATCGGCGGCACGCCGCTGGTCGCCCTCGACCGTTTCGCTCCACCGGAGAACGGCCGGGCCAGGGTGCTGGCCAAGATGGAGCTCATGAACCCCTACAGCGTGAAGGACCGACCGGCCCTGTGGATGCTCCGCCAGGCCCATCGTCGGGGAGAGATCGAGCCGGGTCGCACCACCATCATCGAGGCGACCTCGGGAAACACCGGCATCGGCCTGGCCATGGTGTCCACCATCCTGGGCTACGACCTGGTACTGTGCATGAGCGAGGGAATGTCCGAGGAGCGCAAGGCGATACTCCGGGCCCTGGGAGCCCGGCTGGAGCTGACGCCCGCGCCCCTGCACACGAAGGGGGCCAAGGCCCGTGCCCTCGAGCTTCTCGAGGAGCTGCCCGAGGGTTACTACATCTGCCAGCACGACAACCTGGACAATCGCCAGGCTCACATCGACAGCACCGCCGAGGAGCTGTGGGAGCAGACCGACGGGGGCATGAGCGCCTTCGTGGCCGGCCTCGGCACCTGCGGTACCCTCACGGGGGTGGCCACCGCCCTCAAGCCCCGGAACCCAGATCTCCTGATAGTGGGCGTCGAGCCCGCGGAGGCACCCTACTACAGGACCGGTGAGTTCGGGCAGCACAAGATACCCGGGGTGGTGCCAGGCTGCACTCCGGGGATCTACGATGCCGACCTGGTGGACCGGCTCGTGGACGTGCCCGCCGACACGGCCGGGCAGTCGGTGCGCGACCTGGCCCACACCGAGGGCATCATGGCCGGCATCACCTCGGGGGCGACGGCATGGGCAGCGAGAGAGCTGGCGGGGGAGCCGGACCTGGCCGGCGGGATGGTCGTCTGCGTTTTCGCGGACACCGGGGAGCGGTACCTATCGACCGAGGGCCTGTGGTGAGTACCCCTCTCTATTCTCGGTATATCTTTAATATGAAACAGACCCTTCCCGGCTTCTGCCGAGCCCCTCGGGTTCGGCACCGGGAGGGAAAGTTCCATGATGGGACAGGATATCTCCGACGAGATCGATGACGAGGAGACCAAGCGAGGCCTGAGCAAGGTCCTCAGCCATAAGTACCAGAATTTCAAAAGGGCAGCCCAGATCATGGCTGCCCTCTCCAAGTTTGGCTTCGGAAAGCTGGGTCCATCCAAGAAGCAGATCAAGGAGATGGGGATGGATCCTGAGGCCCCACCGGACATCAAGGATCTCACCGAGGCCGTGCGCCTCCGTCTGATGCTCCAGAACCTGGGACCAACGTTCGTCAAGCTTGGTCAGATGCTATCCACTCGCCCCGATCTCATCGATGACGAGTTCGCGATCGAGCTGGAGAACCTGCGTGACAAGGTACCTCCGGACGCACCAGAGGTCATCAGGGCGACGATCGAGAACGAGCTGGGAAAGCCAGTCGATGAGATATTCGACGATTTCCCTGATAACCCGATAGCCGCTGCCTCCATCGGCCAGGTCTTCAGGGCGAGGTTGAAGGGCACCGACAAGTGGGTTGCTGTGAAGGTCCAGCGTTCCAACATATTCAAGATCATCCGGGCGGACATAGCCGTCCTGAAGGACATGACGGCATTCCTGTCCAAGGCCTTCTCCAGCATCGAGAACCTCAATCTAGGAGGGGCGGTGGATGAGTTCGGCATCATGATAATGCGAGAACTGGACTACACCCTTGAGGCTAGGAACATCAAGCGCCTGGCCGAGAACATGGATGAGATCCCGGGTGTCAGGGTACCGGACCTCTATATGGAGGTCTCCTCGAGCAGGGTGCTGACGATGGAGTTCATCGACGGCGTATCTCTGGACAAGCTAGGCACCGAGGGAGCTCCTGACGTGGACCCCAAGGCCCTGGTCTCCCCCCTGGTCGGCGCCGTCATGAAGCAGATATTCATAGACGGTTTCTTCCACGCCGATCCCCACCACGGGAACCTCTTCGTGGCCCAGAACGGGGTCGTGGTCTTCATCGATGTGGGTGCCATGGGCTACCTGGAATCCCACCTGAAGGGGGAGGTCACAGAGTTCTATATGGCCCTCATGAAGGGGGATGAGGAGAAAGCGGCATACTCCATCGTCGAGATATGCGGTCATTCCCTGGGCAAGGTGAACATCTCCCGGCTGGCCCACGATCTCCGGGACTACATGGACTTCCTCCAGATGCGAAGGGATGGTTTCGAGATCGACGGTGGTATCAACCAGAAGGCTGTCACCATCCTTCTCAAGAACGGTCTCCACCCCCCCTCCTCCTGGGTGTTGCTCGAGAGGGCGATGCTCCAGCTGGAAGGAGTGATCCTCACCCTGAACCCTGGTACCGATTACCTGGCTGTGGCAAAGGAGAGTATCAGCATGATCGCCCAGCAGAAGCTGGCGCCCAGAACCAAGGATCAGCCTCTCCAGGCCCTTCTCACAGCCCGTGCTTACGTTGAGTTCCTGCGGGACCTGCCCACCAGGGCGGACCGATTGATGACGAAGCTGGAGACGGACCAGTTGACGGTAAAAGTGGACGTGCCCTTCCTGGAGGACTTCCAGAAGACGGTCCGCAGGGCAGGCCTCATGGTCAGCATCAGCCTCATGGCCCTCGCATTGATCATCGGTAGCGTCAATGCGGGGGACTGGTACGTCGGACCCCTCCTTGGCATCCAGTTCACCAGCACGGTCATCATCGTCGGATGGCTAATCTGCATGTGGTTGATAAATAAATGGATGTGACGTCGGACCCGTCACGATCATCCCTCGGTAGAAGTGGTGCGGGGGGAGCGATTTGAACGCTCGGAGGCCTACGCCACAGGGTCCTAAGCCCTGCCCCTTTGACCGCTCGGGTACCCCCGCATTGCGACCATCACGGGGGAGGGGATAGATAAAGGGTTTGGAGTCGGAGCCGAAGCTCTGGGGATCGTACGCTCTCATGACCGGTCTGGCCTAGAGGTCGCTGACGGCCTTGTCCAACTTGACCACGGCCTCCACGGCGGACTTGGCCCGGTTGATGCGTGCCTCGGCCTGGAGGCGGCTCATCCCCGGACCCGTTATACCCAGGCCAATGGGCTTGCTGTATTCGACGGACAGGTCGGCGATCTTGCGGCTGGCGTGGGAGATCACGATGTCGTCGTGCTCCGTCTCGCCCTCGATGACGGCGCCTATGCAGACGATCCCGTCCACATCCTTCCGCTCGCACAGCTTCTTGATGGCCAGGGGCATGTCGAATACGCCAGGCACCTGCACCTCTTTCACTACGTTCGCGCCCAGGAACTTGGCGTGTTGCTTGGCCTGCTCCAGCATGGGCATGGTCACATCGAAGTTGAACTCCGAAACCACAAAGGCGATGTTCATGTCATTATCCTCCTGAATTTGATACTCCATTCATTCTGATCGTCACTCACCAGTCTCCGTCGAACAGGTCGTCGGGACCTCCATCCTCGTTCCTGCGGGCCAGGAAGGGGTCCTTGTAGGCGTCGAGGGCATCCATGCGGTCCTCGAGCTGGCCGTCCGCCTTCCCCTCGGATCCCTTGATATCCTCCGGTGGACCCATCTGCCAACCCCCTCAATATCCTCCAGCGTGACCGCCGCCCGCCGGGCCCCCGCCCGCCGGACCCGCGTCGGCGAAGCCCTGGCGCTGTCCGGTGCCGGCAGCCTTGGTCAATCGTTCCGGGCGGAACAGCAGGTCGTAGGTGTTGATCGCGTGCTCCCTGGTCCTCCGCTCCGTGAGCAAGGCCAGTTCCTTGTCCGTCCCTGCCTCGTCCGCGTGGACGAACACCTCGATGACGTGCTTGCTCGTCATGAGCTGGACCTGGATCAGGCCCTGGGAGGCCTCGTGGGCGCACATCTTGTCTATCGCCTCGCCGCCCGGCATGCCCAGGGCCATGACGATGTCGCAACCCCGCTCCTCGAAGAGCCGCTTGCACGCCACCGGCAGGTCCTTGATGCCCGGTACGGTGTACCGTTCGATGATGAAGCCCGTGCCCGTCGCCTTGAGCTCGTCGATGGCGTGGGATGCCATGTCCACCCGGGAGAACGTTGTGTCGGCGATGCCGATGCGCTTTGGGATGGTCACTCACCTCCCCGTTCGTCACCCTTGGTCTCATTGTCCACGTCCGGGGGACCGCCCTCGATGCGTTCCATCTCCTTGGTGAAGGCCCACATGGAGATGATCTTCTGGATGATCTTCCGGGTCCCGTCAAGGTCGTGATAGTAGTAGTCCAGGCGCACGACCTTGGTGGAGATCCCCCGCTTATGGAGCTCTTGGACGATCAACCGCTCGCTGTGCTCCTGGTCGTGGCCCAGCGCGATGATGTCCGGCTTCAGCTTCTGGACCGTTACGTAGGGGTCCTCGCCGTCGGAGCCGATGATCGCCCGGTCCACGCACCGGAGGGCCGCGACCACTTCCCGGCGCATCTCCTGGGGCGTTATGGGCTCGTGCTTGCGCTCCCTCACCGTCTTGTCGGAGGCGATCACCACAACGAGCTCGTCCCCCAGTTCCCTGGCCTTCTCCAGGTAATGGACGTGCCCCAGATGAAGAAGGTCGAACACGCCCTGCGCCATCACCCTGACCATTCCGACCACCTCTCGATGATCTGCTTACCATCGAGGAAGGGCGCTCCCTTCTCCTCGGCGTAGGCCCTGGCGTCCTCACGCGACAGAGAGCCCCCGTCTTCGGCCATCATCTCGCATCCCACCGCGACCGGGGTCAGGCCCGCCATCGTCAGCAATGCCACTGACAGCTCCGTGTGACCGAACCGGGTCCTCAGTGGACGCTCCGAGGCCACGCAGATGGGCACGTGGCCCGGTGCCCGGAAGGCCCGACCGTAAAGGCCCAGGGCCTCCTCCGTCGACATGGGGGCAGCCACATCCGCCAGCTTTGCGAACTCGGCGATGGTGAGGGCCCGGTCGTTGTCGGTGATACCGGTGAAGGTGTTCCTGTGGTTGATGGTGACGGAGAAGGACGACTTCGTGTCGTAGGGGATGTCGTCGGGCACGAAGGCCTGGAGCACCTCGTACCGGGCCGCCGCCACCATGAGGATGTCGGCCATGAAGGGCAGGCCGATCTTGGTGGCGATCGCGTTGCCGACCATCAGGAAGATGAGGCCTCCACCGTCCTGGCGCATCTGGCGAACGTGCGCTCCGGTGGTGACCTGTGCAGGAAGGAAGAAGTCGGTCTCCTCCTCCCTCCCATCAGCATCGTAAACGTACACGAAACGTCCTTCTCGGAACGCCTCTATCGCCTTATCGACCGGGTCATCCGTCACGGGCCGTCAACTCCGGATTTCTCCCGAACGGCATTTTTCACCTTAAAGGTTTGGTATCTACCCGTTTATTGGTTGGTCATGCCCATCCCCGAGGAACCCGTCCCATCGGCTTCGGGCCCCAGCAACATGGGTCCCCAGGTCCTTCACTCCCGCAAAGATTAAGTACGCCATGTCCATTCCCAAATCCCTTGCGCCGTTGTAGCTTAGCTGGTAGAGCACTCGGCTGTTAACCGAGCGGTCATCGGTTCGAATCCGATCAACGGCGCCTCATCCCTATCCAACCCCGAGCCGTGGCCGTAAAGGTTTATATCCCGTAAGGGGTGTTCGGCTATCTGCAGGGGCCCGTAGCTTAGACTGGCTGGAGCATCCGGCTCATAACCGGACGGTCGTCGGTTCGAATCCGGCCGGGCCCACCATGCACCTCATTCTCCGGATCCCTCGGTCCGTTCCAACTTACGGTTGGTCCTTGCCTTCCCGAGGAGCTGGCCCACTCCGTGGTACACGCTGGCTCCGGGAGAGAAGATGATCGGGCGCAGCTTCTCGATGTCCACGTTATCGTTCTCGTCCAGGATGTCCTCGTCGACGAGGACGTTCATGATCTCGCCCACGTACTGGGTGTGGAGGCCCAGCTCGTGGGTCTGGAACAGCTTGCACTCGAGGGTCAAGGGGAACTCCTCGACATATGGGGCGTCGACATGCTCAGACCTCTTGGGGGTCAGACCGGTCGTCTTGAACTTCAAGGTGTTCCTTCCTGATACCATCCCAACGTGGTCGGCTTCCCTCCACTGGTCCTCGGATGGGATTCCGATGGTGAAGGCCTTCCTCATCTGCACATTACCATGGGAGTACGTTGCCTCCCTCAAGGACACGCTGACCATCGCCGGACTGGAGCAGGCCACTCCGGCCCACGCCGCTGTCATCATGTTCGGTCTGCCCTCCGGGTCATAGGTGCAGACCACGACGGTCGGGGTGGGATACAGTATCGACTGGGGACCGAGCGACCTTTTCATAACAGCACCCCCATCCTCACAGGCTGTCACGCACCATCCGACGGATGCGCTTTAGGTTGACGATGGCGTCGGCGATCGCCTCGTCCAGTTCGAAGATGTACTTCTCGGCCTCCGGGGAGCAGATGGCTCCCTCGGGGGTCGGTTTGATCAGCCCCTCCTTCTCCAACATCCGGAGGGAGTACCTGATCTTGTGCTGGGGTATCTTAAGATGCTCCGAAAGGCGGATTATCCCCATGGGTTCGTTCTCACGGAGGGTCCTGAGCATCCTGATGTGACGCTCCAGCAGCTCGAGCTCGTCGTCGATGCTGCCCATCAAGGTGATCTTGGCCATAACACGCACCACCTGGAATGGGAATCGCATCGAGGCTAGATAAAGTATCCGCTCCGTGCTAGCATGCACCATGCTACGACGTGTTTGGCCGGCCCACCCCCGTGGCCGGCATCATTGGTGCCTGTCGTCGCACAGGTCGGCGTAGTCGCAGAACCTGCAGGTGTTGTAATCGGGCGTTGCCGGGAACTCCATGGCCTCCACGGACCGGATGATCCCCCGGGCCCGGTCCAGGACGGCCTCCCTCTCCTCGGGGGAGATCTCGACCATCATCTCCTCGTCGAGGCGCAGGTACCAGTGTCCGACCTTCCGCACTGGTTTCTCGAAGGCGCTCTCGGCCCCCTCCCAGTACAGCACCATCTGGAAGTCCGCTCTCAGCTTGGGGCGGGATTCCTTTCTCCTGCTGGTCTTGTAATCCGTGACCTCCAGGTGGTCACCGTGGTCGTCGACCCGGTCGATCTTGCCACTGACCCTGCGGCCCTCCAGTTCCAGGTCGATCCACTGTTCGATGCCGACGATCCGCGCGTCCTTTCCACGCTGACGGACCAGGAAGTCCCGGACCATCTTCTGGGCGCTCTCCCTGTCCTGGCGCTCCATCTCCTCGGAGTCCCACACGGAGGACCTCCAGGCATCCTCGAGGAGTTCCAGCGCCTCTTCCTCGCCCACGTCGTCCCCATCGACCATTCGCTTGGTGATCTTCTCGATGAGACCGTGGACCACGGTGCCCAGCTCGAAGTACGTCCTGTCCATCTGGGGTATTCCCAGGACGTAGTTGAACCGGTACTTCGCAGGGCATTCCTCGTACGACCTCAACCTGGAAGGGGAGAAGTGGGCCGTTGCGGCGTGAAGCGCGTCCGGCTCATCGTAGCGTTCACGGAGCCGGGTCAGGTATCCCTCGAGGTCCACGTTCACCGGGACCACGAGGGGCTCGGACCCGGTGCCCTCCACCTTTGCCAGGGCTGCGATGGCCTCCACCGCGTGCTGGTAGTCCCCGTTGGCCACGTCCCCGATCACCACGTCCATCAATAGCTCCTCGACGGTCTCGGCCCGTTCCTCCGGTTCATCGACGACCTCGAGGGCGTCCTCCGTCCTGTGATGGCCCGGTCCCTCGAGGATCTCGGAGAGGAACATCGATGGGGGCGTGACCCGCTTGTTGGTCCCGAAACGCAGGCAGTCGCTGAGGAAGACGCGCTCCTTGCCACGGGTGATGCCCACGTACAGGAGCCTCCTTTCCTCCTGGTAGTGCACCTCCTCTTCGGAGAACTCCGACGGTATGACATCCCAGAGGGCACGGGGGATGGGTATCTTGGGTGGCCGGTACCTGCTGTGCACCCGGTCCTTGTTGAGGCTGGGAATGAACACGATGGGGAACTCCCTTCCCTTCGCGCCGTGGATCGTCATGAGGTGGACCCTTCATCCAACTGGATCCG
>JAUVRF010000505.1 GCA_030597775.1 Methanobacteriota archaeon
GCGGCAAGACTTATCGTGACCCTCTCCATTGGCAGTCGCCTCTTCCAGGGATAGGAAGATGATCTCGTAGATGGAGGTGCGATCCCGCCAGTCTAGGAGGGGCTGCAGCGTGGTCCTCCATCCCTCGGGCGCGACCACGATGTAGTCCTGGCTCGCATCGAAGCCCGGCCCCCACCTGGTCATGTCATCCTCGCCTGCGCTGGCCGGGGCCACGACCAGCGTGCTCACGACCAGGAGCGCAACCAGAGCCAGGGCTGGGATACGTGATGGCATCGTCATCCCATCTCGGGAAGGGTGGGTCCACTACTGGTATTGAATCATGCGCAGGCGTGTATATTACCTTTGCCGGGAAAAACTCCCAGAGGTGTCGTACCGGTCTACTCGGTGACCCTCCTTCTGAAGATCTCCATGGCCGCTATCAGCAGTATGATGGTTAGGGATATCAACGCGACCGATGGGGCCCAGTCTGGAACGCCGAGTATCGGGTCTTCATTTCCAAGCTGGCCTATTGCCATGCTGTATATGCCTATCGGGTTCAAGAAGTTGGCGCGGTTCATGAAGATGACCGCCGCTTCGTCCTCCAGGTTCATGACGGTGAGGACTATCAGGATAAGGAGATCGAACAGCATGAAGAAGAATATCCAGATGCCTATGCCGCTGAGGATGGCCGTCCCGGTGGTCTTCGCGACGGTGGAGAATATCATCTGGAGAAGCACGAAGAAGGCGATGAGGAACACGGTGTAGACGAGAAAGCCCACCACCAGTTCTGTCGTTGGAGATTGCTCCGATACCCATGTCACCACGCCCACACCCAGGAGGGCCACAAAGGAGATAGGGACCATCAGGGCAGCCAGGATGCCAGTGAACTTGCCCATCAGGACCGCCCTGCGGCCCATCGGCCGGCACAGCAGGTAGTCGATGGACCCGCTTATCCTCTCGCGGAACACGGAGTCGAAGCAGAGCACGATGGCGTATATCGGACCCACCAGGCCGATGGCGATGGCCGCCACCAGTCGGAGCACCGCGTCAGGGCCCGCGAGGGCGAAAGCGAAGAGATCGGTCTCGGTCCTGTCGTGGGTGACGTTCACCATAGTGAACCCCATCAGGGTCCCGTCGATCGCCGTCACATTGTGTAGACCCTTCGGGACCTTGAAGAAGGTGGTCAACCCATTGGAATCGGTCGTGTTGGTCATCTCTCCCACGGTGACCGTCGCCCCGTCCACCGGGACCCCGTCGGGTCCAACTACCCAGACCGCCACGTCCTTCAGGTTACCGGAGTCCCGGATGTCCAGGTTACGGGCCAAGGTGCCGAGGACCGGGTAACCGATGGTGCTGTTGTGGGGTACGTAGATGTATGTGAACTTCTCCTGGGTCTGTCCAAATGGGCCCGAGCTGGTACTTTCCTCGCCTTCTACGGACAACCAGTGGAAGGCCGGCGTCAGGTCCTTGGCTATCCACTGGCCGTTCGCGTCGGTTTCCCCGGCGTACTCTGGTATCTCCATGTCCTCGATACGGAGGGAGATGTTCACATCCGCTACGGGCTCCATGGACCCCATCTCGTACAAGAACACGACGAGATCGTTCGCCATGCCATCAGGGTCCATGGGGACGAGCTGGTACATCATCCCGGTCTTCTCATCGTCCGACGAGTAGAGGCTGGCGAAGCCCATGGCAGCGCCCACCATGATGAGGGCGAGGATTATGACCATCACGACGCTGCGGAAGGACTTGATGTTGGCGATGAACTCCCGCTTGGAGATGACGTATATGCCCCAGAGGTCCTCCCTCATGTGGCTAATTCCATCGCCAGGAACGGGCTGTGAAGGGGGAATGGCAGCGCCCCCGCCTGTAAGGGTGGAAGGTGGTTCTGTGGAAGGTGGTTCTATGGATGGGGCTTCTGGCGGTACGGGGGCCTGCGCGTCCTCAGACATCTCCCTCGCCTCCGGTGATGTCCAGGAACCCGTCCTCCAGTGTGGGCTCCATCGTGGTCAACGAGGTGATCCGGGCACCCCCGCGGACCAGGATATCGTTGACCTCTGCCGTGACGTTGGACCTGGGCTCGGCCAGTACCATGATGCCCCACTGGGCCGCATCTGCGCTCCGGACCGCCTCCAGGGCGCGGATCC
>JAUVRF010000152.1 GCA_030597775.1 Methanobacteriota archaeon
ACTCCGTCGGAGGACGCCTTCGCTGTCGAGGCAGCCTCGGTCCTGACCGAGGAACCTGCAGTAGGCATCGATGAGGCTCCAGCGCCCGTGGTTGCCCCCACGACCGAGGAGGCGATTGCGGACGATATCCTATCCATTGCCGAGGACACGGCGGGCGACGATTTCGCCTTCGAGACTATCCCGGAACGGCCCGCGCCAGAACCTCCGGCACCACTGCCGCCTGAGCCTGCGCCACCGGCTCCCGAACCCGAGGCACCAGCGCCACCGGCACCAATGCCGCCTGAACCCGCACCGCCGGCGCCCGAACCCGAGGCACCCGCGCCACCAGCACCAATGCCACCAGAACCTGCACCACCGGTACCCGAGCCAGCAGCGCCTGCACCACCGGCGCCCATGCCGCCAGAGCCTGCACCACCGGTGCCCGAGCCGGCCGCGCCTGCGCCACCGGCGCCAATGCCGCCTGAGCCCGCGCCACCGGTGCCCGAACCAGCAGCGCCTGCGCCACCATCCCCCTTACCCCCCGAACCCCAACCTCCCGTGCCCACGGGCGGAGGTGACGACTTCGCCTTCGTCGAGGAGGAGGGCGACTTCGGGGACTTCACCGAGGACATGGGTGACTTCGAGATCTTAGAAGAGGCGCCCAAGGACAAGCGGCCTCCGCCGCAGCAGTGAAGTGGACAAGCTTCGGAACCCCAACCTCCAGAGCCCAGGCTGAGCCATGCTGGATCGTGGTAAAGATAGGTAGCCCCGGGCAGATTTGAACTGCCGTCGCCGGCTCCAAAGGCCAGCATGATTGACCACTACACCACGGGGCTTTCCGCTGGCATGACACCTGTTGTCGGATTTAACGCTTACGGCCTCAGTCCCCGTCCTGTATGCCCAGCTGTTCGAGGACCTCGCGTCGTTCATCCTGGGTGATGGTGCCCCGCTCCAGCGCCAGGTCCAGCACGGACACGCCCAGCTCCACAGCCTCCTTGGCCAGGGCGGCGGCCTCCAGGTAACCTATCCGGGGGGCGAGGAGGGTCGCTATCGCCGGGTTCCGGGCCACGACCTCTGTGGTGTGTTCCACGTTGGCCTCGATGCCCCGGATACCCCGCGTTGTGAACGTGGGCAGGTAGTTGATCAGGTACTGCATCGAGGTGAGCACGTTGTGTATCATGCCGGGCATCATCACGTTGAGCTCCATCTGGCCCGCCTGGGCGGCCATGGCCACAGCGGTGTCGTGTCCAATGACCTGGAATGCCAGCATGTCGAGGGCCTCGGCCATCACCGGGTTGACCTTGCCTGGCATGATGGAGGACCCCGGCTGGACCGGGGGTAGCCTGACCTCGGCAAAGCCCGACGTGGGACCCGAACCAAGCAGACGCAGGTCGTTCGCGATACGGATGAGCTCGAGTGACAGGGACCTAAGGCCACCGGAGTAAGCTGCGATGGCCTGGCGGCTCTGCATCGCCTGGGCCATGTTCTCGGCAGGGCGGACCTTCAGGCCCGTCATTCTCGATAGGTGGCCGATGACCGTCTCTCTGTAGCGGGGGTGGGTGTTGGTACCCGTTCCGACGGCCGTGCCTCCCAGGGGGAGCTCGAGCAGTCCGTCCCTCATGTGGCCGAGGATGTCCCGGGACCGTTCCAGTGATAGGGCGTACGCCCCGAACTCGTTGCCCAGGGTGGTGGGCACTGCATCCTGGAGATGGGTCCGACCGCTCTTGACCACATTCGCGAACTCCTCCCCCTTGACACGCAACGCGAGGGCCAGCTCCGCTATCGCCGCGTCCAGCTCCGGGTGGAGCAGGAGGACAGAGAGGTGCATCGCCGTCGGGAAGGTGTCGTTGGTGGACTGGGCCATGTTCACGTGGTCGTTGGGGGACATGGCCTCCAGATCGCCCATCTCGCGGCCCATCAGCTGCAGGGCCCGGTTGGCCAGGACCTCGTTCACGTTCATGTTGAAGCTGGTGCCTGCGCCCGCGTTTATCACGTCGACCACGAACTGGTCCCTGTGGGCCCCGTCGAGCACCTCGTCCGCCGCCGCCACGATGTAGCGGACACGTTCGGCATCCAGCTGTTCCAGGTCTCCGTTGGCCATTGCGGCAGCTTTCTTGATGATGACGTAGGCCTCCACGAATCGGGGGTTGGCGGTGAGCCCGGTGACCGGGAAGTTGTCGATGGCTCTCGCCGTCTGGGCGCCATAGAGGGCGTCAGCAGGTACCTGGACGGTTCCCAGGGAGTCCCGCTCGGTCCTGGTCGGTCTGTCGTCCGTCAAATTCCATTCCTCCCTCGCTCGAGCGCTGGCAGTTTGGCTGCGTCCTTCTTCAGCTTCCTGATCGCGCCCCCGGGCGCCACGTTCCTGGGACAGACCTTGACGCAGTTGTATATCAGGTCACAGCCCTCGAAGCCCTCCTCGGTGTAGAGCATCTCGAGGATGCCGTCCCTGCGCACGTCCCTGGGGTCCTCGTAGAACCTACGGGCCTTTGCCAGGGCTGCGGGGCCCAGGAAGTCTGGTTCGTCGTGGACGATGGGGCACGAGCCGCTGCACAGGGCGCACAGGATACATCCCACCAGTCGTTCCAGCTTGACCACGTCCCCGTGCTCCATCGGCCGCTCCAGACCCTCGGGCGGGTCCTCGGCAGGGACCATCCAGGGCTCCACCTCCTCCAGGGCGTTCCAGAAGCGGGTCATGTCCACCACAAGGTCACGGATGACCGGGAAGTTGGGAAGGGGTTCTACGAGGATCTCGGTCTCGGGGTCCCAATCCTCCACATCCTGGTCGATCGTGCCGAAGGTCTGGAGATTGGAAGTGGCCCCCTCCATCACGTCCGAGACCTGGGTCTTGCAGGCGAGCCTTGGGACCTTGTTGATGAGCATGGCGCAGCTGCCGCACACAGCTCCCCTACAGCTGTACCGGAAGGCGATGGAGCCGTCTTGTCTGTCCTGGACCTCGAACAGGGCTCCCAGGACCGTCTGGCCGGGCGGGTCCTCCAGTTCGTAGACCTGGTACCTGGGGGAGGTGTCACGGCCGGGCTCGAACCTCTGGACCCTCAGCCGCATCAGTACACACGCTCCTTTACCTCGAAGTGGCCCAGGGTCACTTCCCTGTACTCGATGATGGGGCCGTCCTCGCCCACGTAGGCGAAGGTGTGCTTGAGCCACCTCTCGTCGTCACGGTCGGGGAAGTCGATGCGTGAGTGGGAACCACGGCTCTCCTCACGGGCTATGGCACCCATGGCGATGACCTCCGCCAGCTCCACCATGGACTCCATCTCGAGATAGCCCACCAGGGCCTGGTTGAACACACTGCCATGGTAATCGATCCCCGTGATCTCGAGGGCGGCCTTTATCTTCTGGACCATCTCCAGGCCCTCCTTCATCACGGGGCCGTTCCGGAACACTCCAAAGTGCTCGAACATCACCTTCTGGAGGCGCTCCTTGAGATCGGCGTGCCTTTCCTCGACCGGGCGCATGAGGATGCCGTTCATACGGGCCACCTCCTCGCGGAGGGCCACGTCCATCAGGGCCTCGTCGGGCTCTGGTGCGGTCGGGGCCTGGGAGGCCGCGGCGACACCGGCCCTTCTGCCGAACACCAGCGTCTCCAGCAGGCTGTTGCCGCCAAGGCGGTTCGCGCCGTGGACGCTCACGCAGGCCGCCTCTCCCGCGGTCAGCAGGCCGGTGACCTCGGTGGCCCCGTCGGAGTCGCATGCCAGCCCTCCCATGGAGTAGTGCTGGCCTGGCTGGATGGGGATGGGCTTCTCTATGGGGTCGATACCCGCGAAGTTGATGCAGATCTCCCGGATGCCCGGTAGTCGCTCCTTGACGTGCTCGGCTCCCAGGTGGGTGATGTCCAGATGAACGAAGGGCTTCCCGTCTATGCCCCGTCCCTCATCGATCTCCGTCTGGATGGACCGGGCCACGATGTCCCTGGGGGCCAGTTCCATGGCCTTCGGGGCGTACCTCTCCATGAAGCGCTCTCCCTCGCCGTTCCAGAGCAGGCCTCCCTCCCCGCGGATGCCCTCGGACATCAGTATATTGGTACCGTACAGGGTCGTGGGATGGAACTGGACGAACTCCATGTCCTCGATGGGCGCGCCCGCGCGGTAGGCCAGCGATGCCCCGTCGCCGGTGTTGATGACGGCGTTGGTGGACCTGTCGAATATGCGACCGTAACCGCCCGTGGCAATGACCACGGACCTGGCCTGGATGGAGTGGAGCTGACCCTCGCGGATGTTCAGGGCGACGACTCCCAAGCAACGGTCCCCGGACACCACGATGCGGGTGATGAAGTACTCCTCGTAGACCCGGATCCCCTGGCCCAGGGCTGTCTCGAACAGGGTGTGGAGCAGGTTGTGTCCCGTCCGGTCCTGGGCGTACGCGGTCCTGGGATAGCCGGCGCCGCCGAAGGGACGCTGGGCGATGCGACCGTCCTCGGCCCGGGAGAACACGGTTCCCCAGTGCTCCATCTCCCTGACCCTGTCGGGAGCCTCGCTGGCGAGGAGCATGACCGCGTCCTGGTCTGCCAGGTAGTCCGAGCCCTTGACCGTGTCGAAGGCATGGCTCTCGACGCTGTCGTCCTCGCGGAGTGCGGCGTTGATGCCCCCCTGGGCCGCCACGCTGTGGGACCGTATGGGATGGACCTTCGTGAACACGGCCACCTCGGCGCCCGCGTTGGCGGCGGCCAGGGCCGCGCGGAGCCCGGCCAGACCTCCTCCGATCACCACGACCTCATGGGCCAGAAGCTCCCGTGCCCCCTCGAAGCCTCCGGTGCTACTACTGAGGGGAAAGTCATCCGATCCGGCCATGGTTGTACCCTGGTGTCGAAGGTGGGGCATCGCATTTTATCTTTTTGCAGTATAAGGCAGGGCCATCGGGGCCTAGATCATGTCGTGGATGAGCTGGAAGGCCTCCTTCCGCGTGTCCCTCACAGTGGGTCTCAATGGGCGGGACAGCTCGATCTCCTTGAGATCGATATCGCCCTCGACCGTGGCCTCCTCGTATGGCGGCCCCTGGACCAGCACGTTCCCCCTGGGGCCCACGATGTGGCTGCCTCCCCAGAAGGTCAGTTGCATCTGGGAGCCCACCTGGTTGCTGTAGATGAATGCGCACGCGTTCTCTATGGCCCTCGCCTGGGCCAGCTTCACGAAGTAGTCCCGTGAGGTGGTGGGGGATGCGGAGATGCACACCAGGATGTCAGCGCCCTGGATGGCGTACGCCTTGCAGATCTCGGGGAAGAAGATGTCGTAGCAGATCAGCAGCCCCAGGCGACCCACCGGTGTGTCGAAGACGGGAAGGCGGGACCCGTGACCGAAGCACAGCCTCTCCTCGAAGGGAGCGAAGTTGGGCAGTGACGACTTCCGGTACGAGTCCACCGTGCCGTCGGGCCGGACCACGACCGAGGAGTTGTAGGTGATCCCCCTCCT
>JAUVRF010000076.1 GCA_030597775.1 Methanobacteriota archaeon
AACTATTATATACAAGAAGTCTCATGTAGCGACTTGGGATACCCATGATGGCTTCCAGAAAGATTCTGAGTGTTTTGACCGTCCTAATAATGGTTTCTTCCGGTGTGGTGCTCACCGCATCCGCCGAAGAGCCCGTTCCAGAGGCAATCTATGATACGAATAAAGCTATCGAGACCATGGAGTTCATCGAGGAGGTCGATTTCGATGCGAGCGCCTCTCTCAACAACCCGTGGGGCATCGATATCAGCTCCCTGACCGACCCCATGGACGACTACGACCATGTTGGTTCCATCCTCGAGCCGAGCGTGCCACCGAAGGACCTCGACCCCCGGTCAGAGGGTAAGTTCTTCTACGGTGACTCCGACGTGAGGGCGGGCGGCAACGTCCTGATCGTCGATGACGACAACTCCGACAACACCATGGGTGGAGAGGACTTCAACAACAGCGGTCTCTACGAGTGGGACACCGCCCACCTGATGGACATTGCCCTTGACGACCTGAGCATCGCTCACGATGTCTCTGTCGTGGAAAGCGGCTTCTTCGGTCCGACTTTCGAGGAACTAACGAACTACACCACCGTCATCTGGATGTGTGGCTTCGAGTTCCAGCCCAACTGGACCCTCGGTTCCCGTGACAGGATCCGCCTCACCTCGTACATCGAGGCTGGAGGTAACGTATGGTTCATCGGCAACCAGATGATAAGGTCCCTCGAGGGTTTCGGCAACTACACCCTGGACACCGACAGCTTCGCATACGAGTACATGGGAGTTGAGGCCTTCGAGATCTTCACTGGCATGCCCGATCCCGTCAACGCGACGTCAAACGCCATCATGACCGGCGCCGAACAGTACAATACCCAGCAGTACTTCGATGATCCCGACCTCACCATAGACCTGTTCTCCAATGTGTTGGAACCCAGAACGGGCGCATTCACCGTCCTTGAGGGAGACAGCGAGGGCCGCTGGGGCGCATCATACGTTGACGCATCCCTGGCGGTCGGATACGCCGTTCCCGGCAGGGGCAAGGTCCTGAGCATGGGCCTTGGGTTCGCAGCCATCGCCAGTGCCGCCGACCGAGAGGACTTCGCGGACAAGGTCTTGACCTGGATGGGCTACGGCGCTCCCAGCCTGAACCTGGACCAGCACCGCATCATGAACTGGTACATCGAGATGGAGGACCACCACCCCCAGTGGACCTTTACCTTCAACTTCTTCGAGTGTGGAGACTACTTCGGCACCGGACGGCCATACGGCTGGGGCAACCTGTTCTTCAACAGTATAGCCTCCACCAACTACCCCAAGACGGACATCACGATCACCTCCCACTTCGAGAATCAAGGGCGGACGAACTACAACAACAACCTCGTGGTGAGGTACATCATCTACGACCCAGAGGCCAACGAGATCGCGAACTTCACAGAGACCGCCTCGGTCCAAGCGAGGAAGATCGGTGAGCTCGAAACGACGTTCCAGGCCTCCAGGGCTGGATTCTACTTCGTCTTCACGAACATCTCCATAGCCCAGGACCCCGTCAAGACCGACGATGTGGTGGGCGTGATGTTCCGTGTAGCAAAGTGGCTGGACGACCTGGAGAACGGCACCGACTCCGACTGGACCGATAACGGAGGCTGGGACCTCACCGACGACGCCGCGGAGGCCAACAGCGGTACCCATGCCTGGAATCATGATCTGGGCCGTGGTAGCACCACCACCGCCGCCGGTGACATCCTCTATTCCCCGATCATCGACCTGAGATGGTACAACACAAGCTACTCGCATCCGGCCGCTCCCAACCTGAATTGGATCTGGTTCAACTTCCTGTTCACGGGAAACATAGGAGGTGCGGGACAGGACTCGATAGACCTTCAGTTCAAGGCGTCGAACATGACATCATGGAGCAGCGAGGAGAAGTTCGACAGCACCTCCCCGCAGAGCGACTTCAGCAATGGCTTCTTCTACTACATCTTCGGCCTGCCCGTGGGCGACTACGAGGGCCAGACCGTGCAATACCGCTGGGTGTTCACAAAACGCTCCCAGACATCCACCTCATGGTGGGCCGTGGATGACATGTGTCTGTGGATGACCGAGGAGAAGAACACTCCCCCGTGGTTCCTGGAGCAGTCCCCACTCGGCAACAACATCGAGATCGATGTGGGCACCACCCTGGACATGTCGGTGTGGGTGTGGGACCCGACGGACGACGAGCCGATCACTTACGAGTGGGAGGAGAACTTCGTCACCATGCCCGGCGTCACCGGCAACGAGACCACGATAGTCATACCCAAGGACGCGGCACCCGGGTCCAAGTACGCCCGAGGCGAGACACTGGACATAACGGTGATGGTCAAGGACGACCTCATGTGGAACAGCACATACTGGCACATCAAGCTGATGGATCCCAAACCGATACTGGATGTGGGAGCCCCGAGCCCATTCGAGATCGTGATCAACGAGGACGAACCGACACCCGTCGACTTCGGGACCTCGACGGACATCAAGTGGTTCAGGGACCCCGAGGGACAGACCTTCACCGTCACCGCTGACGGCACCACCTTCATCAACGTGGAGGAGGGCGCGAACAACATCCTGACCTTCTCGAACGTCCAGGCCGACTGGAACGGATGGGACAACGTCACCCTCCACGTCACCGACAGCGCTGGTTCGATGGCGAACTTCACCCTCCCGGTGCAGGTCCTGCCTGTGAACGATGCGCCAAAGTGGAAGGAGAGCCGCCTGCCCGACGGCGAGCAGGACACGCTATACAGCTTCTTACTTACGGCCACCGACAGGGACAATAGCTTTGAGCAGCTGACCTTCTCCGACGACGCGGACTTCTTCGACATCTCCGCCAGCGGGGAGATCGCCTTCGGACCGACCAACGACCACGTTGGGTACAACTACTTCAACGTGACCGTGGAGGACCCCGACGGCCTCACCGATACGATGGAGCTGGAGCTGTTCATCAACAACGTCAACGACCCACCGATCATGAAGTACATCCCGCCACAGGAGGCGAACGAGGATGAGGAGTTCACCCTCGACGTGTCCGCCTACGTGGAGGACCCCGATCTGTTGCTGCCCCCCGAGTTCAGGGACATCATCACCTACCGGGACGACACCGTCGACCTGGACACCAACGTGGAGACGGGCATGATAACCTGGACCCCTGACAACAGCGATGTGGGCGAACTCTTCTTCACCATCACGGTGACCGACACCAAGGGACGGTCCGCCCAGCAAGAGGTGAAGATAACGGTGTACAACACCAACGACGCCCCCACGTTCGGCATCATAGGAAAGCAGAACCTGGTCCAGGGTCGGGCCTACCAGTTCAACATCCCCGTCACCGACGACGACCTGGATGTCGAGGGCTCCGGTGAGGTGCTGACCTTCACCAACGACAACACGGACCTGTTCACCATCGATCCTGCCCAGGGCAGCATCACCTTCACCCCGGAGAACGAGGACGTGGGCATCTGGGAGATCACCATCACCGTGACCGATTCGGAGGGCGCTTCCGACCAGAGGCTGGTCGTCTTCGAGATAGAGAACGTGAACGACAAGCCAACGATCGCTTACATCCCCACCAAGCAACTGACGGAGGATGTGCTCTTCGAGATGGACATCATGGCCTCTGACCCGGACCTCGACCCGAGGAAACTGGATGGCGAGCCGGTGGACCCCAACGAGGTGTTGATCTACAGGACCAATGTCTCCCGCGTCGAGATCGACAGCACGGGCAAGCTGACCTTCACCCCGACCAACGAGGACGCCAAGCGTGTGACGATGGTCATCCGCATCACCGTCGTGGACGCCTCATCGGATTCGTCCCTCCCCATGGATGTGACCTTCACCATCGAGAACGTCAACGACGCGCCCGAGAACCTCCAGATCATCGGGTTGGTCCCGAACCAGAAGGTGACCGAGGGCCAGAAGATACTGCTTCGCGGAACGGCACAGGACATCGACAACGATGCCGACAAGCTGATCTACAAGTGGTATGCTGGCACCACCCTCATCGGTCAGACCCAGGACTTCACCTGGAAGGTGAAGGGCAAGGGCATCACCGTGGTGAAGCTGGTCGTCTCCGATGGTTCCGGCGCGGATTCGTTGGAGACCTCCTATGGCGTGAACGTCACCATCAAGGAGAAGGAAGTGGATCCCGGCTTCGAGATGTTGTTCGCCGTGGTGGCCATCGCCTTCATCGGCATCATCGCCGTCGTCTCCCGACGTAGCAGGATGTAGGTTCAGACCCCAGTGGTCATTCGGGCGCGGCCCCGTGCCGCGCCCGCCACCTTTATTTTTCCTCGACCCCCTGTAGCACAGCGTGCGCGCCGAGATCATACTCGTGGGCGACGAGCTGCTGGAGGACCTCCGAGGGGTCCAACCAGACTACATAGGCGATCTCCTGGAAGAGCTTGCGGCCGACATGGACAGCCTCGGCCTCTCCCTTGGCCGCCTCGTGGTCACAGGAGACTCCCCCGGGGAGCTGGCCCCCTTGCTCATGGACGCCTCCTCGAGGGGCGTGGACCTTGTGGTCACCATCGGAGGGCTGGGCCCGACCCACGACGACCGCGTACGGGACGACGTTGCCCAGGCCATCGGCCTTGGACCATCCGGTCCCAACCCGGAGGCGATGGAGTGGTTGATCGAGGCCTACGAGTCGCGGTCCACCCCCGTGCCCGCCAGGGGGGGTGGTTGGGAGCGCATGGGTCACTGTCCTCCAGGTGCGAGGCCCGTGCGGAACCCCGCCGGCCTCGCCTGCGGCCTCGCCTTCGAGCTGGAGGGGTCGACCCACGTACGATGCCTTCCAGGCGTCACCTACGAGGCCCTCCCGATGTGGCGGGAGCAGGTCCTTCCACCGCTGGAGGTACAGTTGCCCACTGGGGGGGTGGCCGGAGACCCCCTCGGCCGCAGTGGGTCGTCAGCCACACTGCTCGTGAAGGGCGTGCGCGAGGGTATGGTGGCTCCCGTCGTCGAGGAGTTCACGACCCGCTGGCCCGATCTTCGCACGGGCGTCTACCTCATGGACCTGGTGGACGGCTCCTTCCGCACCATCCGGGTGACCCTCAGGGGGTCCGAGGATATGATCGGGAAGGCCATTCCCGACCTGGAGGACGCCCTGGCGAGCATCGAGGGGGCGGAGATAAGCAGAACGGAAGGGGGGACACCAGGATGACCAGGACGAGCCCCCAGGGAGTGGACCTGGATTGCCAGCGATGCCCCCTCGCGAGGTCGCGCCTGCAGGTCGTTCCGGGTTCTGGCGACCCTCAGGCAAGATTGATGCTCGTGGGTGAGGCCCCCGGTGCCAGCGAGGACCAGGGCGGAGAGCCCTTCATCGGTCGGGCCGGCAGCATCCTGGATGGGGCCCTTGACGAGGCGGGCATGTCGAGGGAGCGGTTGTGGATCGCCAACACCGTCCGATGTCGACCCCCGGAGAACCGCACGCCCCGACCCGCCGAGATCGCCAACTGCTCCTTCCAGCTCGATGCCGAGCTGGGGACGGTGGCACCAAGGGTCATGATCGCCCTCGGCGCAACGGCCGCCAGCGCCCTGCTCGGTAGACCCGTCTCCCTCAAGGATGAGGCAGGGTCCGTGCACCGCATCAGGCGGGCGGAGCTGGACCTGCGGTGCGTGGTCACGTACCACCCCGCGGGGATCATCTACAGGCCCTCCGCCCGGACCAACCTGGTGGAAGACCTCACCCTGGCCTGGGAGCTGTCCCAGGGTTGATCTTGCACTTTCACCCCACCCCCCGGAAGGTTTTTGTCACCGGGTGTCCTCATCGAACGCGTGGCAGAGCGAGTACCCTTCTACCATGCCTCCCGGACGGTGAACGAGGACCTGATCCTGAGGCGATTGGACCGCCACGGGCAGCTGGTCTGCTGGGCGACCGAGGTGCCCCTGGAACCGGTGTACCTGACCACCGACCGGGTCCCATGCTACCGGGGTGACGTCCTCGCCCTGTACCGGGGGCGCGCAGGGCACATCCTGGTGGGAATAGAGGTCAAGGACTGGGGGAACAGGGTCCACGCCAAGATGGCAAAGGACTACCTGGCCGCCTACGGGAAGGCCTGCCAGTACTTCTACCTGGCCGCCAACGAATTCTCCCAGGGGTTGTTCACGGTGCGGAACATCGGCCTGTTCAACCTGGACAAGAGGGAGGTGGTCAAGGCCCCTGCGAGGCTCTCTCCCGATCCCGTCCTCTGGAGGTCCGCGATGGAAAGGCTGTGCCAGCTCTGCGATGTGGACCTGGACCTGCCTCCAGACCCCCACCAGAGGACACTGGACTCCTCCGAGTGATTCTCACGGGCCAGCAACCATGAGGAAAACCTTATCAGGCATTTACCTGAATGGCAAAAGGGGAGAGGTGAACATGTCCCCTGATGAACGCACGATCAGTTTCAGCCAACAGGAGCTCCAGGAGATCAAGGAGATCTACCAATCGGTCATGAACCTGGCAGCCAATGGCCTCTTCTGTCGGGCTGGTCAGGTCCTTGGCCAGGGCATCGCCAAGCGAGCAGAACAGAGGGGAGGTTCGTTCCTCTCGGCCGCAGCCGATGTGCTCGTGGAGGAGGGTTGGGTCACGTCCGCAGCGCTGGACCGGGAACTCGCGAAGGTGGAGGGCTGCATAGAGGTCCATCGCGACGGTGATCGGAGCTGCAACATCCTCCGTGGCATTCTGGCCGAGATATACGCCCGACACTACGAGACCAAGCTGTTCTGCCACGAGGTGGAATGCGCGGGCGGAGGAGCCCCACGATGCAGCTTCCAGATCAGGAAGGGGGTCCTCTAGGTGCCCCTCACTCGAGCACCCACTGGGATCCCGGGGCTCGATGACATGATCGAGGGCGGATTCCCCGTTCCCTCGACCATCCTCGTGGCGGGCGAGCCTGGCACCGGCAAGACCACCTTGTCCGTGCAGAGCCTGTTCGACGTGGCGCGCAACGGCGAGGTGGGCATATACCTGGCCGCCATCTCAGAGCCGCCGTGGGTGGTCCAATCCTTCCTTTCCAACTTCGAATTCTACGACGCCGACCTCGTGGACTCCAACAAGGTGGTGTTCTCCGACCTGGGTTCTTCCCTGGTGTACGAGCCAGAGAACCTGATGGAGCGCCTCCAGCAGGTGGTGGAGACCTACCAGCCTAGCAGGCTGGTCATCGACCCGATCACGCCCATCCGCGAGATCCTCGAGCGCAAGGGCATCAACGACAGGGAGTTCATGCACAACCTGTTCGCGTACCTCAAGACCCTGAGCTGCACGACCATCATCACAGCTGAGCAGAACTACAGCACCATCCCCTCGTCCCTGGAGAGCTACATGGTGGATGGGATCATCGTCATGTCCTATCCCGAGGAGGATGGCGTCAGGCGCAAGTACCTAGAGGTGCTCAAGTTCCGTGGCACCGATCACGTCACCGGCCGTCAGTTGCTGGACATAACCAGCGAGGGCCTTTCTGTACAGGCGGGTCTCAGGTAGGGCCCATGCTCGTTCTCGCAAAAGTGTGGAGGGGATGAACGGGGCGGATGACCGCCCCGCCGTGCACCCCATCCCATTCTGACCAGCCAGCTCC
>JAUVRF010000307.1 GCA_030597775.1 Methanobacteriota archaeon
GGTCGGATCTGTCCAGGAACTCCGCCATGCATGCGGGGCAGATGGCGGTGTCGGGAGGGATCATGCTCGATCGGGAACCCTCCGAGCTGGTCAGGATGACGAAGGCGTCGCCCTCGGGCTCGCCATCCTCGAGCTCGAAGGAGGTGATCACGGCAAGGGGCGGCAGCTCCCGCCTGAGCGCCTTCAGGAAGGCTTCCGCATCCTCATCACCACCCGGGATGCAGACCTCCACGTTGGCCCCGTTGTTCCTCACATGACCCGCAACCCCGAGGTGCGAGGCCACGCGGTGGACGGTGGGGCGGAACCCCACGCCCTGCACGGTGCCGTATATGAAGATCATGACCAACGTATCGCCCCGGTTCAATTACCATATCACTGGCCAACGAGGGCCTCGAGAAGATCCTCCACACCCTCACCCGTCTTGGCGTTGGTGCGTATGAAGGGCGCGTGGGCGTTCACGGTCCGGAAGTCCCTCTCGATGACGTCCACGTCGACACCCACGGGCTCCGCCAGGTCCACCTTGTTGATCACGCACACGTCGGCGTCACGGAATATCAGTGGATGCTTCCGGACGGTGTCGTCGCCCTCGGTGGTGGATATGACGACCACACGTCGCTCGGCACCGAGTGGGAAGTCCGCTGGGCACACCAGGTTCCCCACGTTCTCGATGAACAGCACGTCGATACCGTCCAGGTCGAGATGCTCCAGGGCGTGCTCCACAAGATGGGCGTCCAGATGGCACTCCTTGCCGGTGTTCAGGTTCTCTGACACGATCCCCCTTGCCAGGAAGCGACGGTGGTCGTCATCCCCGGCCACGTCGCCCGCGATCGCGCCCACCCTGACGCCCCGGGCTGCCAGTATCTCCGACATGCGCTCGATGAGCAATGTCTTTCCGGAACCGACGGCCCCCAGGAGATCGAAGGCCCGGATACCGTGGCTCCTGAGGTGCTCCCGATTACCCCTGGCGATGGTCCTGTTCTCCTCCAGGATGCTCTCCACCATGTCGACGGTCACCGTCTTGTGCATGAGGCGGGGAAGGCCCGGTGCCATATTTACCATTTTTCCCACCCAGTCATCCGCAACCACCTTATACCCTAGCATCCCTTTTCCCGGACATGGCAGAGAAGGTCACGCGCATCGGGGTCTCACTGGAACCGGAGCTCCTGGACGCATTCGACAGGCAGGTGGACAGGGTCGGCTACAAGTCCAGGTCCGAAGCCATCAGGGACCTGGTCAGGGCCTCGCTCGTCTCGGAAAAGAGGGCCTCCGACGAGGTGGTCATCGGCTCCCTGACGGTCCTGTACAATCATGACGAGGTACACGGGGCCGAGGACTTTGTCGACATCCAGCACCAGGCACAGCACGAGAGCGACCTCGATGTGACGGCCACTCTCCACATCCACGTGGACCACGACCACTGCCTCGAGGTGGTGATACTCCAGGGCCGTGCCGGGGCGATAGAGGCGTTGGCCGACAAGCTCCTCGCCCTCAAGGGCATCAAGCACGGCCAGCTGGTCTTGACCGCCGTGCCACCAGCGTGACCAGCACCGCGGACATCAGCACCGCGAGGGTGCACCCGGCTCCCGGAGCGGGCGTCCTTTCCTTGACCGCCACGGCCACCGGTTGTGCTGCGAACTCGTCCCCCTCCGCGAAGGCGGAGACCGTGTGGATCCCGACCCCGCTCAAGGTCCAGTTGGTGGCCACGGTAGTCTCGTTCCCGGGTCCCAACCCCTCGATCGACGCATTGGCCACCACGGTGCTGGCGACCATCAATTGCACGTACTGGCCCGTGCTCGCGGCGTTGCCACGGTTCGTGACCAAGGCCTCCAGGTGGACCGTGGATCCCGACTCTATCTTGGTCGGGTCGGCCCTCACATAGACCACGTCCAGGATAGGGCGGGCCGTGACGTTCAGCGTGAGATTGGCCAACCTGTCGGGAGCCCCCGGGCCCGTGACCAGGTGAACCTCCAGGACATACATCCCGTTGATGGGCAACAGGGCGACCACCGTCGAATGGTTGCCATGAGGTGGGACCAGGGATACCATCTGGGTGTCGACTATCCTACCGTCATATCGAAAGTCGACCACCATGTTGGCCGCAGGGGCTCCCCCTTCGTTCACTATGAGCACCGGGACGGCGGCCCACTGCAGCTCGTCCCCGGACCAGTTCCCGTCCGGCGTGTCCAGCTCGGCAGAGAGGAGGACCCGGGATGGAAGCACCTCGATGGGATAGGAGAGGTTCATGGAACCCTCGTCCGTCGTCACGTTGGCCACTATGAGCTCGTTACCCACCACGGGCACGACAAAGGACAGGGCCATCCAGCTATACTTCCTCGCTGGGAATGGGAATCCATTGAGATGCACGACCTTGATGATCTCGTCCGGGGGTTCCAGGGTGTCGAGTCCCGATCGGACATCGACCGTCCGGTTGGGGTCCTCCTCCTCGTACTCATCGGGCCACATGACCGCGATCTGGAAGCCCTCGTTCTCGTGATACGGGGGAAGGAGGTCGGCGTAGAGAGCGGCGCTCAGATTGCCAGTCTCGTTCGAATCAAGGAAATGGAAGTCGCCGATGGTCACGTTCTCGTCCCCGGCGTCCATGTACTCTGTCGGCGGAGCAGCGGAGACCGGACCCGGAACGGCCCATAATGTGGACACGACCAGGACGAACGCCAGAACGAGAACGGCCCTTCTCACGCCCACATTATCCCCCAGAAGGTCTATAAATCCACCGACTGAGGGGGGACCTTCCAAAGCCATTGCCAGACCATCCAATCTACCCAAGGTTAATATACGCCGCGCCAATATTAACCTCCATGGCACCGGGCCAGACCGACCCAGATTTTGATGATGCGGAACGGGCGCGGTTCTCCAAGAAACTGGACGGCTACGAGGCCATGGGCCTAGAGGTCACGGCCCTCCGCGAGCTTTTGGATGAGGACCTTGAGCGTTTCAAGGACACATACCTTGGCGAGATAAAGGCCCAGCTGGACGGTGGAGGGAAGGAAGAACCTGAGCCAGAGCCAGAGGAGGAACCAGAACCCGAAGCTGAGCCAGAGCCAGAGCCCGAGATATCAGAGGAGCTGGCCCAAGAGGAGGCGGATGAGGAACTGGAGCTCCAGCTGGAGGGTGCGGGTCCCGAGGAGGCATTGATGGCCTCGGAAGGACCAGATGACCTGGACGAGGTCTCCGATGAGGAGATCGAGGAAGGCGTCACCTCCGAGGAGGCCCCTCTAGACGATGAGGTCGAGATCTCGATCGACGAGGAGCAGGTGTCAGAGGAAGAGGAGGCCACCGAAGAACCGAAGCCCGATGATGTGGTGGAGGAAGGGCCCGAGGTGGCCGAGCCCATCGAGACCAGCGATGAGGAGACCA
>JAUVRF010000322.1 GCA_030597775.1 Methanobacteriota archaeon
ACGGCGCCCCAGGCGGTGTCGTCCCCCACGTTGGTCACCGTGAGCTTGAGGGTGAAATCGTCACCGGGCTTGACCTCGGAGGGGCTCACGTCGGTTATCTTGAGCCGCGGGCCGATGCCCCGCAGGGTGATCCGGGCCTCCAGGTCGGTGCTGAACACCCGGCCCGTGTCCGAGTTGATACCGTTCATGGTCACGGGCACGAGGTAGACACCGGGCTCCGTCCCGGGCTTGATGGAGAGGTGCGCCACCACGTTGATGGTCCTATCGGCCCAGAGGGATCCCGATATCAGGATGTCCTCGGAGTGAGGGGAGTCCGAGTCGATGGGGTTCAAGAAGGGCGACTCATCGGTGTTGGTCTCCATCTTGAGGACCACGTTGTCGTAGTCGATGTTCCCGTAGTTCTCCACGTACAGGTACATCCAGTTGTCGTACAGCTGGCCGCCCAGGTCCAGCACTGTGCTGCTGTGAACCCTGACCTCGGCGCTCTCGTCGATGACCTGGAGGTTCCCTTACATCCCCTCCACGGTGCTGTAGTCGGGGTTCAGGTAGACGTTGCTCGAGTCGATGTTGACCACGGGGTAGTAGCCCTGGGTGCCGCTCGTCCACCATGTGTACACGTTGCGGTAGATCTCGTAGACGGGGTCGTAGAAGTAGCCCGAGAAGTCCATGAGGATCTTGTGCTTGCCCTCGGGGATGAAGGTGTCCACGACCACGGAGAACTCGGCGGTGGTCGACTCGCTGATCCGCAGGTCGCCGATGTCCAACCTTGAGTAGCTCACCGTGCTGGAACCCTCGTAGTGGTCCGAGGCGGTGAAGATGAACGCGGTGCTCACGGAGTTGATCCAGACCTTGCCCTCGTATATGTCCACGTTCCCGGTGTTCTTGATGTTGATGATCAACGTGGTCGCCGTGGTGCCCTGGACGAACTCGTCTATCTCCATCGTTGCGGACAGCATGGGCAGCGCGTTGACGTGGAACGCCACCTCGCCCTTCTCGGCGATGTTGAGGCCGTAGGTGTTCTCGTACTCCAGGCGGTAGGTGCCTATGTAACCGTCCACGTTCGGTCGGAGCCCGTCGTCCACCGAGATGGTGAACGGAACGTACCAGTCGTAGTACGAGCTCCCCGAGCGGAAGGCGGAGATGGTCTGGCTGGACGAACCGAACCAGGAGAAGCCGGAGGGCGCCGTCAGGTACAGGCGGGCGTCCTTCAGGGTCGAGTACACGTCCACGTTGACGGTGATCCCCTTCTTCTTGTCCCCGGGGTACAGGTTGTAGATGTCGTCCAGCGAGGCCCGCGGTGAGATGTCGAAGTGGATGTACCCGTAGAAGCTGGCCCTCTGGCCGTCGCTGGTGTAGTAGCTCCTCCTCACCGTGTGGTTGTAGTACATCGGCTTGGCATCCGCCTTGACGTCGAACTGGAACCCGGAGAAGGTGTAGGTGTAGCCACCGTCGTAGAGGGTGGCGTTCGCGTTCACCTCCCGGGTCTCCCACAAGGCTATGGGCGACTCGACGGTCGTGCCGTCGGCGTCCCGCACGGCCTGGTCGATGCTCAGGTTGCAGTTGCGGATCGGGTCGTCGTCGGTGTACTGGTCGTCGTCGCTGTTGACCATCCTTATGTAGAAGTTGATGTTCTTGTCACCCACGTAGATAGCCTGGTTGTCCAGGCTCTCGTAGTAGATGTAGATCCCCCGTTCGTCGGGACCCGTCTGGATGGTCGCTCCTGCGAGCGGCGGTACCATGACGAAGGCGGTCGCGATGAGCAGTACGGCTAGCGCTAGCGTTGACACCTTAGAAGCTCTCTTACCCCACATGTTCTAAACCCCCCTATGGATAGGAAGTACGGGATTGATATAGTGCTCATTTTACTTGAATTTTTGTCATATCCATAGAATTATGGCGGTTCCTGTAGTATCTGGCCATGTCTCCGCACGAGCGATAATAACGACAATGTCCCTACTCGTCCCCTTCCGACCCTTCCAGCACCTTCAGGAACCTTGCCGCCTCATCGTCCCGGCCCGCGTCCCGGTAGTCCCGGACGATCCTGTCCTTGACGTCGTCGTAGCACCTCAGGCAGAACGCGATGTCATCCCCCGCCATCCGCTCCTCCGCGACGAACTGGCGCATGGCCGCATCCGCGAACAGCACGTGGGACCCGGGTATGGTCGTCCCGTGCTCACGAACGCAGTCGGTGTGCATGATCCGGTTGCACCCCAGGCAGGTGATGGTCACCTGGCCATCCCGCATCTGTCCCTTCATGGGGAACTTCTGGCGCTTGTCCCGGTAGACCGTCTTGAAGGCGATCTTGTCCCCGCAGAAGGTGCACTCGACCATGGTGATCGGAGAATCAAAGGCATATCGGCGATATCAATGTTCCTGCCGCGAGAAGGTCCGCTCGCGACCCGGACCAGGCGGAATGCAATAGAGGATCGACGGACCCCTTATCAGTCCTCGAGGCTCAGCCCGTACCGGGTCTCGTAGTCCCGGACCAAGCGCTCCAGCTCGCCCTGCCTCGAGTTGTCCCGCGTCAGCAGGAAGAAGGTCTCCCGCCTGTCGGATATCGAAAGCGGTGGCCGACCATGGGTCACCCACTCCTTCAATCTCTGCATGACACGTGACACCGACTCGTACCTGCCCTTGTCGGGAAGGTGCTCGAAGAGGATGAGCACGGACGCCGGGTCCATGGTCTCGTAGATGTGCCGTATCTCGTCGAACCGCAGGTACTTCTCACCCTCGCCCCCCACCCTGGAGGACCACATGCCCTCGTCGGGGTCCAGCAGGATGACCGCGTCAACCAGGTCCTCCTCCGGGATGGACAGGAAGTACTGCATCCTCGACTGGTCCTGGAAGCGGAGCCTGTGGAGCGTGAAGGTGAACCTGTTGAAGCCCGGGAGCCGGAAGATGCCCTCGGTCTCGTAGATGCTCCTCTTGCCGTCCGAGAGGCAGGTGTGGAGGTACTCCCGAAGAACGGTGTTGTCGCGGCCCGCGACGACCTGGTCCTCCTCCGTCCGCAGGACGTACTCAGAGTCGTTGTCCCGTGTGAGCATGGGTATGTACGTGAGCTGCCGAAGGCCCGTCTTGGAGAGGACCTCCAGGACCAGGTCGAACATGAACAGGTCGCGGTGATCCCCGAAGTACTGGTGCTTCACCGTGGATTCATAGCGTGGTGGTCGTATATAATGTGGTCGGGGGAGCGGCCACGAATTACCTCGAGGTTTCCGAAGGCACCTACGCTTTCGACGGGACCCCAACGCCCTCCTGTGCTCCCCCCTCGTGCGGAACAGCACCCTCGCCCC
>JAUVRF010000590.1 GCA_030597775.1 Methanobacteriota archaeon
CGACCGGGTGTACAAGAACCATTTCGTCCCCATCGAGAACGACCACGACCTGGACCTGTGGTTCGGGGTGGACGACATCTGGACCAAGGCGATCCACAACATCAACATGAGCAAGGACCTGTTGCTGGTGCTTGAGACCGGGGATGTATGGAAGCCCGCCATGCCCGCCAACTGCACCGTCGCCGACATCCCCTCCGAGGACGCCCTGGAGGCGACCTGGGACCTGAACTCCGACGACACGGAGGCCTACTCCTTCTGGTCCAACATCAGCGGCTCCTGGACCCTCGTGGATAACCTTACCGCCACCGCGGACAGCTATCGTATCGACCAGGGCCTGGTCCACGGCGGGTCGTACTACTTCACAGTGTCCGCCTGGGACGAGGTCCCCCTGGAGTCCAACAGGACGGAGGCCCTGATGGTGGACCACGTGGACGGCCTGGCCCCGGCCGCCCCCACGGGCCTCTCGGGACCCGAGGTGAACGGTACCGACCTTTCCCTCTTGTGGGACGCCAACACGGAGACCGACCTGGAGGGCTACAGGGTCTACATCAACGAGACCGGTGGTGACGAGAACGGACCGTGGGTCCTTCTCACCCCACTCTCCGGGTGGACCGCCACCGCGCTGTGGGTCAAGGATCTCGCCAGCGAGACCGTCTACAACTTCGCCGTCACCGCGACCGACGAGCGACCCAACGAATCCCCACAGGGCCAGGTCGTCACCCTCGAGACCGACGACATCACCCCCCCCGATGCACCGATAATGGAGTCCCTCCCGGTGTACATGAACGTCTCCGCCCAGGCCGTCACCGGGACCGCAGAGCCTGGCTCGACGGTGACCCTTCTGCAGAACGGCCAGGTCGTCGACAGCGTGGTGGCTGAGAACGACGGTTCGTTCTCGATCACCGTGACCCTGGTGAAGGGTGTCAACGCCTTCAAGGCGCTGGCCACCGACCCGTCGGGCAACGTGGGTCCGGAGTCCTCCGAGGTCCGGACGACCTTCGACCCGGACGCGCCTGATGCCCCGATCCTCGACCCGTTACCCGGTATCACCAACATCCCCGACCATACCCTTGCGGGGTCGGCAGAGCCGATGAGCATGGTGACCATCATCCTCAACGGTGAGGTCATCGGGACGATCGAAGCCGATGCCGGGGGAGACTTCGAGCTCCAGTTGACCCTGGTCGAGGGCGAGAACACGCTGACCGCGTATGCCACCGATGCCGCTCTGAATGCCGGGGACCGGGCAACGGTCCAGACCGTGGTCCTGGACACCATTGCACCGGATGTCCCCACCGTGGGCTCGCTCCCGGGGTACACGAACGCGGACACCCACACCGTTGCAGGCACCGCGGAGCCAGGGAGCCTGGTGGAGATCCTCGCAGGTTACGACGTGATCGCCGAACTGACCGCCAGCGTGGACGGCAGCTACTCCCACGAGATACTCCTCATCGACAGGATGACCGTCATAAAGGTCCGCGCCACCGACGAGGCGCAGAACGTGGGCGCGAGCAGTCCAGCCCAGACCGTGATCCTCGACACCGAGGCCCCGGACCCGGTCGCAGGGGAGGACATAGAGGTCGTGGAGGGTACCCAGGTCCTCTTCGACGGCAGCGTATCCTCGGACAACGAGGGCATAGCCGCGTTCACCTGGACCTTCGATCTTGACGGGAACGAGGTGCAACTGGA
>JAUVRF010000592.1 GCA_030597775.1 Methanobacteriota archaeon
CAAGGTCGTGGACGAGCCGAGCAAGGACGGCGTCGTCGAGCTGGACGGGCACGGCGGGCTTATCGCAGTGGTGGAGAAGCCCGAGGACCCGTTCTCCGCCACCGCCCTGGCGGGTGTGTGCGTTTTCGAGAGAGCAGCGGACATCTTCCCCGCCCTGGACTCCATCGTGGAACAGGACATACGCACCCGCGGGGAGTACCAGCTGACGGACGCCATGCAGATGATGGCCAGGGAGGGCTCGGTGTTCAAGGGTTTCGTCATCGAGCGATGGTACGACTGCGGACGTCCAGACATGCTGGTGCGGGTCAACCCTCGCCTCCTCAAGGACCTTCCTCCCGTCAATCACGTGGCCGAGGATGCCGTACTTGAGGATTCGGTCATCGTCCCGCCAGTGGCCCTAGAGGGCAAGTGCGTTGTGAAGCGGAGCGTGGTGGGGCCCTACGTCAGCCTGGGCACTGGCACCGAGATACGGGACTCGGTCCTCACGGAGTGCATCGTGGGCGAGGGTTGTGACGTTCGGAACATCGTGCTGAACGACAGCGTCCTGGCCGACCGGGTCGTCGTGCGGGGCAAGAGCCACAGGATGACGGTGGGCGAGAAGACCCTGATCGACATGGAGTAGGTGTCAGAACAGGGGTCCCAGCACCCCGGAATGAGGGGTCAAACGTTATATAAGCGCACCAACATGGAGCTGTTGGCCATGCAGCGCGATCCCTTCAAGGGGCAGGACCTAGGTTTCGTTGTGAACCTCCTCCGCTCCACCATTCAGAAGTACTTCATTGTCAATGATGTCCGATTCGACAAAGAGGCCTTCGCCTTCTTCGTCCAGCTGGACATGAGGACACTGGAACAGGATTTCGACGACTGTAGACGAGAGCTTCTGGACCTGGGCTACCTTCCCATGCTCCTTCGGGAGCGGCCAGGATACATCGTGTACGTGACCCGCATCCCCGATAGGTCCTTTAGGAGCATCAACATCAACATCGTCCTGCTGATAGCCACGATCATCTCCACCATCTTCGCGGGCATGCTCTTCGTGGCATCCTACGAGGACATCCCGTTCTGGTCGTGGGAGACGGTCGGCCTCGGTGCCCTTTACTTCGCCCTGCCCCTCATGGTCATCCTGAGCGTTCACGAGATGGGCCACTACGTGATGGCCAGGAAGCATCGCATCGCGGCCTCGCTGCCCTTCTTCATACCGGCCCCGACGATCCTGGGGACCTTTGGTGCCTTCATCTCGCTCCGGGAGCCCATACACTCCAAGCGGGCCCTCATCGACATCGGTTTCGCAGGTCCCATCACGGGGTTCATCGTAGCGGTGTTCGTGACGATCCTGGGCTTCAAGCTGACGTCGTGGGACCCCCACCTGGCGGGTGACGATGCCTCGGATTATAATGAAACGGCGACCACCGAGATCTACACGGCCCTTGCATACCTGGTGCCCACCCCGGAGGGCGTGCTCATACATCCGACCGCCTTCGCGGGATGGGTGGGTTTCCTGGTGACCGCGATAAACCTGCTGCCCGCGGGACAGCTGGACGGGGGGCACATCATCCGCGCCCTCTTCGCCGACAAGGCCAAGTTCGCGGGCATCGCCACAGTGGTCGCGATGGTCCTCATCAGCTGGTACACAGGTTACTGGGGGTGGATAGTGTTCGTGATGTTCATCTTGCTGATGCTTCA
>JAUVRF010000134.1 GCA_030597775.1 Methanobacteriota archaeon
GCTGAAAGGGACCTAGCTAACAAAGAAGGCGATGCTATTAGCATCGTACCCACCTCCAGCCCGCAGGCTCGCGAATAGGAGGTCATCATTGTACCAAAAAATATCGGCGTCATCTGTTAAACGTAGGTCGACCACGTCGAGTCCCAGGGTGCTCTCGCTTTTTATCGTCCCGTAGAACTGGTCCCTCCAGGCCATCTTCTCCATCCAGTTGACCAGGACGCTCTCGAGGACAGGCGTCGAGGTGGTGGACTCGCTCCACAGGTCCACCTTCACGTAGAGCTCCTGTAAATTGTTGATGCCCGAAAGGTCCACGTCTAGGACGGTTAGGTCCTCGTAGCCCAGAATCGGTGTCGGGGTGCTGTCCAGGACGGTGATGGTGATGGAGGTATTCACGGGAACGGTCGCATCCAGGTGGAGGATGTCCCACTTCATGTCGGCTTGGGGGGCAGGGATCGGGTCGGTGAGGAAGGAACCCCTGAAGGCGCCTCCACCACCTCCACCCGTTGGCACGGCGACGGTCACGTCCTGGGGGTTGCCAAGGCCCGCCAGGGTGAGGTCCACTGTCGTTGGCCAGGTGGACCCTCCCATGTAGAGCTTGAACGAGGCGGACTCCCCGGTGACGATGTCGGCGTAGCCATCCACGTCGATGTCCACGACCTCCACCGGGTTCAAGTTGTTTCCAGCGGCGATCGCGTACTTGTCGTTCTTGTTCCAGCCGCTGCTCGTTCCCTTGTAGATCTCGATGGTGCTGCCCGCGCCGGTATTGTCAACAGTGCTGTAGGCGATGTCGATGTATCCGTCGCCGTTGATATCGCCAGCGGAAACATCCAGCGGAGAGGACTTCAATGGGAGCTTGTAGTCGATGGTAGTGTCTGGCCCCGAGGCTCCCCCGATGAATACCGGGGCCTCGGTGTAGACAAGCACGGCAAAGAGCACGTCCAGGTAACCATCTAGGTCGACATCCTGGACCAGCACCTCGTTGGGGGTCACTGTTGCAGTGCCGCCCTTGAGGAAGCTGATGTCCGCGGTCTTGTCTGGCCCGTTGGAGCCGCCGAAGTAGCAGTCGGCGCCCCCCCCTAGGGCCACTGTGAGGACGATATCGTCGTAACCGTCGTTGTTCAGGTCCCCCGCGTCCACAGCCGTCGAGCCGTCACCCAACTTGATGTCCGGGTCCTTGTCGAAGGTACCGTCGCCGTTGTTGAGATAGACATAGGAACCATCGCCTATCAACAATCCCAAGGCAGAGATGACGACGTCCTTCGCGCCGTCCCCGTTGAAGTCACCGATCGCAGCATCGGTCCCCGGGTCAAGGTGGGCCAGGTCCGTCTTGTCGGAGGTGGACCATTTCCCCGTTGATGAGCCCCAGAGGATCATCGAATTGAGGTTGCCGCCAGCAGTGAGGACGATGTCGATGTAACCGTCGTCGTCAAGGTCGTCCGAGTCGATCCCCCGGGAGGAGGCGGTGTTGGCTATCGTTGCGCCGTTCTGGTAATCGTCGTTGCCGGCGGTCGGATAGAAGACATCGACGTCGCCCCGGCCGTCGGGGAACAGCACGGGCGGGTACGGGTCATAGGACACGCCACCCCCCCCGTCCGAGAGGTCCAGTTCCGCAATGCTACCGGTGATGTTGATGCCACCAAAGGACGTCATCTTGCCCGTGCCCAGGAAGTCATCGCTCCACTCGCCCAGGGGGATGAAGTACAGGCTCCAGGCCAGCAACCTGGGCCGGTCGGTGCCATCGGCGAATAGGTTGACCTGTATCTGGACCTTCGGGTACTTCGTCGTGCCGATCCGGAATATGGATTCATCCGTGCCCGTCATGTTGATGAAGCCAGGGATGGGCTCGTTGACGAATCCCGGTAACGACGATGCATTGGAGGGGTCGAGCATGGAGATGTTCATTGAGCTGTTCCCGGGCAGGACCGCGTCGAGGAGCACCAGGTCGTACCTGTAACCCTCCGGACACGTTATCGCCACCGATGTGATCCTGCCCTCGTCATGACCCGCCATCAGGTGGGCGTTGCTACCCGAGACCTCGACCCCCACCACGCCCCCGGGTTGGGTGTGGACGTTGCTGAGATCGTCCAGCGGGTCGTACCAGGGCGTTCCATCGGCCATGGGCCGTGGACCCCGGTCGGCCCCATCATCGTTCCATCCCAGGACCTGCCCGTACGGGATCAGGACAAGTAATAATACTATGATCAGTGATGCGATTCTCCTCATTCAACCACCCCTGCCGGAGGTATGAGTACTTCTCGATTATCGTATAAATAGTTTGTAGGACAAGCTAAGTCCAATCGCAACCTTCATTTTCCCCCGGCCCCCTGTCATGGACATGGGCGACGCTACTGTGCTGTGGGAGCGTGCCGGTCACTCACCCTTCATGTGGTGGCCCGGCTGGTCGCCCGACGGCAAGCGGTTGGCCACCGCCGAGATGAAGGCCCCCACCCTGGTCCTGCTGCTGAACGGGGACACCGGCAAGGAAGTGGCACGCATCCGCGCCCACAATCGGGCGGTCAACACCTGCACCTATCACCCCAGCGGGAAGATGTTCGCCACGGCCGGGTCCGACGGATGGGTCACCGTCCGGGGACCCCGGGGTGGCCTCAAATGGGAGCACCAGCTCTTCAAGAACCAGTCCGAGAGCGTAGACTGGTCCCCCGACGGGACGAAGCTGGCCGTCTCCGGCCGCGACGGCTCGATCCTGATACTGGATCCCGAATCCGGGAAGGTCGAGTACTCGTGGTCTCCTGGCCCCGTCGTACTGGGGGTCCGTTGGCATCCCGATGGGAAGCGGCTGGCCGTGGCCCGTGAGGACTCCCGGGTGATGATCCTGAAACCTCATTCAAGGGAGTCGGTGATGCTCGTGCACAGGGGCCCCGTGGCCGACCTGGCCTGGTCCCCCAGGGGCGACCAGCTGGCGACGGCCTCGGCCGACGGCAGCGTGCGGGTGTGGTCCGCCCAGGGCCACCTCGACGAGATGCCACAACGCCCTCATCGGGAGGGTGCGGCCTCGGCTGCCTGGTCCCCGGACGGGATAAGGCTGGCCGCCGCCTGCTGGGACGGGGCCGTCCGGGTGTGGATCGGACGGTTCCTGGAACTGGAGGACAGGGAAGGGCACGGCCCACCGGTGGCCGTCCAGTGGAGGCCTGGAGCGGAGGCCCAGCTCCTGGTGGGTCGTTCCAAGGGACCCCTAAGGCTGATCGACCTTCTTTGAGGTCACTCCTACGACCTCACTCTCACAAGTATGAGAAGAATGTTGTCAATCCCAGTATGATGCCTGCCGCAATGGCGAGGCCGCTCCGGGTGGCCGATCCCAGGTCGTCGAGCACCATCGCACCGATCAACAGCCCCATCGGTATCAGGGCGGTCCCCAGGGCTATCATGATGGAGAAGTTGTACTGGACCTCATCCTTCCTATCGGCGTAGTCATCATCGCTATAATCCATGAGGATCAGCTGGGCTACATAGATCTTCGCGATGAGCAGGATCACGATCCCGATTATCACCAAGAGCAGGACGATCCCCACGCCCACACCCGCCATAGAGAACCTCGGCGTCTCCGGGATCCGGGCTGTGACGGGATCGCCTCCGCGTGTGGGATCATAAGCAGGCGCCGGTGCCTGTGGAACAGGCTGTTGGTATCCGGGTGTCGTCTCGACGCCGCCGTACTGTTGCTGGGTCTGTCCACTGTACTGAGTGCTTCCTGTGTTGTATCCTCCAGGTATTGTCACACGATCACCCCATGGCAGAGATTGCCGGGTTGTTGCTGGGTCTCATCGTATTTTTGCTTTTACGAGGCGGCCGATGGAAACAAATACGAATATCGTCCTCCCATCCCTGGTGAGTTCGATGGGACCGGATGACGTGGCTGGAGGGACCGTGCTATCGAGGGACGAGGGACCCGTGCGATGGGTGTCCATCAACCGACCCGAGCGGCACAACGCGATCGACCTGCCCACTGCCCAGGAGTGGGCCGTTGCCCTTGCGAACGCGGCCAACGACCCCTCCGTGAGGGCGGTCGTGCTGGCCGGTGAGGGACCGTCGTTCTCCGCGGGAGGGGACCTCAAGGCCTTCCGGGCGGTCGAGGACCGGCAGGGTTACCTGGGCACCGTCGCCACCGCCATCGGCGAGGGGGTGATGTCCATCGCCTTCATGGACAAACCCGTGGTGGCCGCGGTCCACGGGAACGCGATGGGGGTGGGGTTCTCCATGTTCCTGGCCGCCGACTACAAGTTGGTGGCCGAGGGCACACGGATGGCCATGTCGTACGTGAACGTGGGCCTCACCCCCGGAGGCAGCGGGTCCTGGATGCTGACGCGTTTGGTGGGTCACTCCAAGGCGATGGAGATGCTACTGCTCGGGGACGCGATAGGCGCCGAGGAGGCCGAGGAACTGGGCATCGTCAATCGCGTGGTGTCGGCGCCCGGCCTGGAAGAGGCGGCCCGGATGGTGGCCCAGCGGTTCGCGAAGGGTCCTCCCGGGGCCATCGGCCGGACCAAGGCCCTGATGTGGCAGGGTTACGGGGAGCCCCTCTACGGGCGCCGGGCCAGGGAGGCGGACGAGATCGGCAGGGCGGCCGCGGCCCCCGAGTTCGGGGAGGGTTCACTAGCCTTCTTCGAGGGCCGTGAGGCCCGGTTCTGAGGCCCTGGACTTCGGCAAAAGGTGGACTTATACCCCGATATCATGTGACCCTGCCCCCTTTATGTCGGCAGATGCCGTAGTTGAATCGCGAAACCTATAAATCGTGCCCCTACGTTTCCCAGCGGGAGATACCAAGCAGCCTGAGTGGCTGCTATCAAGGGAGAATGCGGAGGACGGCACTTGCTCGAAAAGGTTCTGGTGGCCAACCGAGGGGAGATCGCCTGCAGGGTTATCAGGGCATGCAAGGAGCTGGCAATACCCTCAGTGGCGGTGTACAGCGACGCCGACAAGGACATGCCCCATGCGAAGCTCGCCGACGAGGCCTACCGGATCGGTCCTCCACCGGTCATGCAGAGCTATCTCGTGCAGGACCGCATCATCGAGGTCGCCAAGGAGAGCGGTGCCCAGGGTATCCATCCGGGCTACGGCCTCCTCGCCGAGAACCCCGAGTTCGCCGAGCGCGTGGCGAACGAGGGTATGGTATGGATAGGCCCACCCGCCGACGCCATCCGGGCAATGGGGATCAAGACCGAGGCCCGGGAGATGATGCGCGACGCCGACGTCCCCATCATCCCGGGCATCACCTCCTGCGTGCTGAACGCCGACGGGGCCCGCGAGGTGGCTGCTGACCTTGGTTACCCGGTGATGATGAAGGCCTGCGCCGGGGGCGGTGGCATCGGCATGCAGACGGTCAACGAGCCCTCCGAGATCGCGGGGGCCTTCACCTCGTGCTCCCGTCGTGCCGAGACCTTCTTCGCCGACGGCTCGATCTACCTCGAGAAGCTGATCGTGGGGGCCCGGCACGTGGAGATCCAGGTGTTGGCCGACGACCACGGCAACACCGTCCACCTCAATGAGCGGGAGTGCTCCATCCAGCGACGCCACCAGAAGGTCGTCGAGGAGGCTCCGAGCCCCGCGGTGGACCCCGGCCTGAGGGCACGCATGGGTGATGTGGCCTGCCGGGCCGCGGAGGCCATCGGTTACCGCAACACGGGCACGGTGGAGTTCCTGCTGGCCCCCGACAAGGGCTTCTACTTCCTCGAGATGAACACCCGGTTGCAGGTGGAGCATCCGATAACCGAGATGACCACCGGCATCGACATCGTCAAGCAGCAATTGGCCATCGCGGCCGGCGAGCCGATCCCCTTCAACCAGGAGGATGTGGGCATCAACGGTCACGCCATCGAGATGCGCATCTACGCCGAGGACCCCGTGCGCTTCCTGCCGTCCCCTGGCAC
>JAUVRF010000367.1 GCA_030597775.1 Methanobacteriota archaeon
CAGGTCCACAACTACATGGAGGTCCGCATCGAGTACATCGCCTCGGTGGTGGCCCACATGTCAGCGGGAGCTGGTGCCTTGCTCGCCGAACCGCCCGACCTGCACAATGGGTACTATCACGCCTACACCGAACCCTGGACCGCCTTGGTCCCCAGCCCGGACTACGGCGGGGGCACGCTGATCGTGCCCCACCTGGCCTACAACATGACCCGCGTGGCGCTCGGCGAGCAGGGCGGGGGAGAGGACGGCAACACCTCCGACACCGGTGGTGGCGGGGTCTTGTGGTGGCTGGTCCTGGTCCTTGCGGTCGTTGTGCTGGCGGTCCTGTATATGAGGTACAGGGAACGTATCGATCTCAAGCGGCGGGTCAAGGGCCTTGGGGACCGGACGAAGATGCTTGTGGGACGAGTGACCCGAAGGTCCACGGGATGAGCTAGCATGGGACACAATGACATGGTCAAGACCCCCCCCTGGGCACCATCGGAACACCCCCCAACACAAAGTAGTAAACCACTCCAACACATTTTTATAACAGCGTACCCACTAGCCGATCGGGGTCATTGGTGTCCTGAAGTCTGCCGGGGGTATCATGCAGAGCGGGACCCTTCTTGGGAGAATGGTCCTCATCGGGGGCTTCTGGCCCCCGTGTTCCAATGCCCGAGCCTGGCCTCCATCCCTTCTCTCAGATCTCTTCAAGGGTGAAGTGGACCCTCTCCTTCTGGGCCCCCTTGGACTCGCGGCCCAGGGGCACCAGGTGTCCAAGTTCAGATAGGTTCCGGACGTGGGTCCCGGCGCAGGGGCACAGGTCGTAACCCTCTATGTCCACCACCCGGAGGCGGGTTATGGACGAGGGCAGGAGGTCCAGCTGGGCCCGGCCCACCTTGACCCGCTCCTCCATCTCCTTCCGGTCCATCTCGTAGACGGAGACCGGGATCGCCTGGTCGACCAGCTCGTCGAAGCGGACCTTGACCCTCTCCAGGTCCTCGTCCGCGAGACGGGTCCGGTCGAAGTCGATCCTCGACCGGTCGGCGTACAGCTGGTTGCCCACCGTGTGGGCGCCGTACAACTCCAGGATGACGGCGGAGATCAGGTGCTGGGCGGTGTGCATGCGCATGTGTGCGTGACGCCTGTCCCAGTCGAGGAAGCCCGTCACCTCGTCCGGCACCGATTGGGGGTCCCCCTCGATTATGTGCTTGACGATGCCCTTCTTCTGGACGAAGGTCACCTCCGCCGAGCCACCCTCCCACTCGACGCGCCCGGTGTCGCTGGGCTGGCCGCCCCCCTCGGGATAGAAGGCGCTCCGGTCGAGCATTATGTAGTCCTTCTTGCGCTTGATGACCCTGGCCTGGAACTCGCGAACGTAGTTGGACTCGATGTCTGGCATGTACAGCATCTCGGTGTCTGCCATGGGAACTCCCCACCTTGCAAGGGCTCACGGAGTAAAAAATGGTTCTGACCGAACGAATCAGAAAGGTTAAAAGGGGTAATGGACCCTGGAAGATGACAGAAGGCGTTCTTTCCTATCACTGAAATGCTTGGGAATAGGCTTAAATAAGGACGGTAACATAATCGAGGTCCCCCAGTGAGTGGTTCGTTTGGATGAAGAGCTGAAAGAGGAGGAACTGGACGAGAAGGGCAGCGAAGAGCTCACCCACGAGCCCATCGATAAGTGGGTGGACCGACAGCGCTTCACGGACACCTCCGATGTGAAGATACCCGAGCGCCAGGTGGAACAGGTGATCGGCCAGGAGCGGGCCGTCGAGGTGGTCCGCAAGGCCGCGGAGCAGACGCGTCACGTCATGCTCATCGGCTCGCCCGGCACGGGCAAGTCCATGCTGGCCAACTCCATGGTCGAGATGCTCCCCCGGGGCGAGCTCCAGGACGTCATCTGCTACCACAACCCCGAGGACGCCAACCAGCCCAAGATAAGGGTCGTCCCCGCGGGCAAGGGCAAGGAGATAGTCGCCGCCCAGAAGGCCGAGGCCCTTCAACGGAAGAAGGAGCGTCAGTCCGTCTACATCGTCTTCGTGGCCCTCATCCTCATCATGTTCGTCCTCTTCGCCTTCAAGCGGGGCGAGGACGGTCAGCTCTACTTCGACACGACCGTGCTGTTCTGGGGCATCCTGGCCGCCATCATCGTGCTGGTGTTCATGCGATGGTCCGCGGGCAAGGGCGAGGTCGCGGTCATACCCAAATTGCTCATCACCAACGACCCTGACGCCAAGCCACCCTTCATCGACGCGACCGGCGCCCACGCCGGAGCCCTGCTGGGGGACGTGAAGCACGACCCCTTCCAGTCGGGCGGCCTAGAGACACCCTCCCACGACCGGGTGGAGGTTGGAGCCATCCACAAGGCCAACAAGGGCGTGCTGTTCATCGACGAGATCAACATGCTGCGCATCGAGTCGCAGCAGTCACTGCTCACCGCCCTGCAGGAGGGTGAGTTCTCCATAGTGGGCCAGTCGGAGCGCAGCTCCGGTGCGATGGTCAAGACCGAGCCCGTGCCCACCGACTTCGTCATGGTGGCCGCTGGCAACATGGACGCCCTCGGCGTCATGCACCCCGCTCTCCGGTCCCGCATCCGTGGCTACGGCTACGAGGTGTTCGTGCGCGACACCATGATCGATACCCCGTCCAACCGGGCCAAGATGGTGCGCTTCATCACCCAAGAGGTCACCAAGGACGGCAAGATCCCCCACTTCAGCAAATCCGCCGTGGCCGAGGTCCTTCTGGAGGCCCAGCGCCGGTCCGGCACCTCGGGCAAGCTCACCCTGCGCCTTCGCGAGCTCGGAGGTCTCGTGCGGACCGCCGGCGACATCGCCAGCGAGGCCAACGCCGAGCTGGTGAGTCCGGAGCACGTCCAGGACGCGAAGAAGATCGCCCGGAGCCTGGAGCAGCAGATCGCCGACCAGTTCATCG
>JAUVRF010000357.1 GCA_030597775.1 Methanobacteriota archaeon
CGGGGAACGGGCACACTGCTCATCGGCGGCTACGAGCCCCCGGGGACGGGGGAGCTGGACGGCATCGTCGAGCCGGGAGAGTACGAGTACTCCGTCTCGTGGAACTTCGGCAAGTACGTGCTCCACTGGCGCATAGATGGGGACACCGTCTCCTGGGCCATCGTGGCCCCGACGGCGGGCTGGGCCTCCATCGGCTTCGACCCCGAGAACATAATGCAGGGGGCGGACATCTACTTCGGATGGGTGGACCGGGGCGAGGCCCACATGATCGACGCCTACTCCACCGGGCCCACGGGCCCCCACCCGCCCGACACCCACCTGGGGGGGACCACGGACATACTGGCCTTCAACGCCACCGAGGCCGACGGCATAACCACCCTGGAGTTCTCACGGTTGCTCGTCACCGGGGACGCCTGGGACAAGGACATCCCCACCTGGGGCGAGCTGAAGATCATCTGGGCCATGTCCGACGCGGACGACTTCGCCGCCTCCCACCCCGTCAACGGGACCGACACCATCCTCATGGGTCCCGGGGGACCGCCCCCGGTGGCCGACCTGGACGGCGTCGTGTCCGAGGGAGAGTACGACTTCGTCGCCGAGGTGGCGGGCGGTGACATGAGGATCCACTGGCGCGTCGACGGGGACCAGGTCCACTTCGCCCTCGAGGCCAAGACCACCGGATGGGTCTCCATCGGCCTGGACCCCAAGACCATCATGCAGAACGCGGACATGATCTTCGGATGGGTGGACGGCTCGGGCATCGTGCACATCGAGGACGCGTACTCGACCAACCCCACCGGACCCCATCCCCCGGACACGGACCAGGGAGGGACCTTCGACATCATCTCCTTCGGAGGCACCGAGGAGAATGGCTGGACCACCATAGAGTTCGTGCGGAACATGACCACGGGGGACGGCAAGGACAAGCCCATCCCCGGGGGGCTGCTCAAGGTCATCTGGGCCATGGGCAGCTCCGACGACTGGAACTCCAAGCACATCAGGGTTGGCTATGCCACGCTGAACATCGCCACCGGCGAGTCCGAGAGCTCGGAGACCTCCGCACTCTGGCCCTACCACGCCATCCTCATGGCCACCGGCCTCTCCCTCATGCTCGCGGGCGTGGCCATGATCTACCGGAAGAGGTCAAAGAGGTTCGCGGGCACCTGGTTCAACAACCACAGGAACCTGATGTCCGTCGGGGTCATCGCCGGGGGGGCCGGCCTCCTGATGGGATACTACATGATAGCCAACTCGTCCGGTGTGCACCTTCGTATCCCGCACACGTGGCTGGGCCTGCTGGCCCTGGCCTTCGCCTTCGTGAACCTGTCCCTGGGGGTCGCCTTCCTGAAGAGCCGCAAGAGGAAGAAGGTGATCCGCAAGTGGCACCGCCAGGTGGGAAGGGTGGCGGTGGCGCTGATGATCACCAGCGTGGTGATGGGCCTTATAGTGGCCCTCGGCGGGGGCTGAGGGCCCTCAACCGCCCTTCTGGGCCTTCTCGGACCCGCGGGTGCAGAAGTACCACTCCGTGAGGTCCATCATGGGGTCCACAGGGCATCCCATGCAGATGCATTGACCCACGACCATCCGCTCCTTCTGTTCCATCTCCTCGGGGCTCATGTCCATGACAGCATCCTCCCCCCTAAATGGCACCCATGACATTCTAATGCACGGTCATGACCTTTACCCCGATTTGACATATCTAAAAGTGCGCTACTGGACAGGACCGAGGCCACCGGTCGCGACCGCGTTCCACGCCTGGTACTTTGGGAGGATGGTGGACAGCGCTGGTCCCTGGGCATCCACGTCTTATCAACGTAAGGGTAAAGGTTAACTACAGGTTTCCCATCTAACACAATTGCGATGGCGGTATCGGCCTGGCCGATATCCCACCAGGAGGAAATCCGTATGGAAGTTCAGGGGCGCAAGCTCATAGCAGTTCTGATAGGTCTCTTCATGCTCGCCACCATGGGTGCACCATGGGCGGGCTCCCAACCCGGGGATGACGCGGGTGGCGACCGGGGGATGGGCCCCCTGTCCACCGACCCGTGGGTGGACCCATTGGACGACCTGTCCCACCTGTACGTTCCCGGCTCGGGGTTGCAGGGCATAGAGGTCAGCGGTGGCAGCGCCCACCTCAAGGCCGGCTTCGACGACGGCTGGCTCGCATCGGAGATCATCTCCTCCCCCGCAGGCAACAGGTACGACCTCGTCCTCCTGGAGGTCGACACCCCCGGGACCAGCTCCTTCGAGGTCTCCGTCCTCAACGCCTCGGCCGACCCCACCGAGATCGGCTTCGCGAACGAGAGCATCCTCGGCTTCAAGCTCAGGACCGAGGCGGACCTCTCGGTCTACTCCATCTCACCGACAATGTATCCGGACATCCGCATCCAGGTGAACCTCCACGCCGCCGGCACGGACCGCCCCAGCCTCCTCTCCTGGTCCCTGTACTTCATAGGCCTGGACGAGTGGCGGGACGACTTCAGGGGCTCTGGCAAGATGTCCGAGCACAAGAACATCAACTTCACCGGTGACCAGCTGGAGGTCAACCTGACGGGCGGCATGTCCGGCGGTGGTGGCGGTGACTACGAGGCCTTCCCGACCATTGCCACGTCGGGATGGTACTCCGTGAGCCTCCTTTATCCCAATGCCGGTCACACCGCATACCTGGACGACGACCCCCTCACGCCGGGGAGCAGCCAGATCTGGGGCATCGACATGGGCGACCTGAACGGGGACGGTCACCTCGACATCGTCACCGCCGACAGGGGAGGAGCCTCCACCATCTACTGGGGGAGCACCTCCGGGACCTACTCCACCTCCAGCAAGAGGCTCATCGGGGTGGACAATGCCCAGAAGGTCGCCATCGGCGACTTCAACGGGGACGGCGAGTACGACCTGGCCTTCGCCGTGCAGGCCTCGGGCGCCAGCGACAGCCCCGTATGGCTGAACCAGGGAAGCGGGACCTTCAACGCCCAGC
>JAUVRF010000405.1 GCA_030597775.1 Methanobacteriota archaeon
CCGATGACCACCGCGCCCCAGATGGCGATCCCCGCCCAGGTGGTGATGATGAAGGTGCTCCAATCGTCGAAGGAGGGCGGAGCTCCAGTGTACACGATGTTGATGTCCTTCTCGAAATCGCCCGGGACTACGAACGGTCCTATCGTCTTGTCCCCCGCGGACTCGCCGTTGTCGTACGCGGTCACAAGGAGGTTGCCGATCGGCACGTCAAATGAGTAGCTTCCGTCCTTCCCGGTGACCGTCTCGTTCCTGTACGAGTTGGCGAGCCCCTCGAAGACGACCCTCGTTTCCGGAGCCTTCTTGCCATCGAACATGACGACCCCGTGGAGATGGACCACCTCGTCCAGGGAAAATGAGATGAAAACGTCATGGACGGTGGGTGAGGGATCGATGTAGACGTCCGTGGCGTTGTGCATCTCCTGGTCCTGGACGAAGACCCTCATGTCGTATACGCCGTAGGGAAGGTTGAACTTGTACTCCCCTTCCTCGTTGGTGGTCCGTGCCTGGGTGTACCCCACGTTGCTCTCCACGAGAACGTAGGCGTGTGGGACCGGGGAATCATAGTGGAGGTTGAAAACGACCCCCGAGAGGGCCCCTGAATCGGCCATCTCATCGGACTCCGCGGCCGCTGCGGTCGGGAGGACCATGACGAGAAGCGACAGAGAGATGAGCAGGAAGATGCTCCTCTTGATGATGGGATCCGATAACCTACGCATGCTCTCCCCGATTCTGCCCAATAGTGCTGGTGGGTAAATATAAGATACCCAAAGGAGGGTGGGAATGACGCTACCTCGGGGGGATCCCCACGACAGCGACCATCGTATGATGGCCAACGGGTCTACTGTGGGCCCAAGGCCTTCTTGACGTACTTCTTGGTGTAGGGGCAGACGGCGATGCAGATGCCGCAGACCTTGGACCGTATGCCCTTCTCCTTCGTCACCTGTAGGATGTGCTCGTGGCAGGCGAAGGCATCGTAGTACTCCTCCCGCTCCAGCCCTTTGATCCAGTCCTCTCCCGTGGGGGCATTTGCGGGACAATGCTGCACGCACGCCATGCAATCGCCACAGTAGGAGGCCCCGATGGGCACCTCCTCGCCCTCCAGGGTAGCATCCGTGAGCACCACGGCCATCCTGATGGCCGACCCGTACTCCTTGTTCACCAGGAGGCCGCACTTGCCGATCCATCCCATGCCCGCCCGTGTGGCGACGGTCTTGTGGGGCAAGGGGGTCTGCAGGTCAATCCAGTCGATGTCCTCACCGGTCGCTGCCCGGGCTATCGCCTCGAAGCCCCACCCCCTCAGGATCTTCACCGCATCCCTGCACAGCACCTTCAGCAGCTCGTTCTTCTCGAGGTACTCGATCTCGTAGAACTTGGTGGGTCCCTCGGCGATGTCATCGACCACGCGGGGGTCCAGCGCCACCGCGATCCAGACGGCGCAGTCCATGTGCATCCTTGGTTCGGGTGGAAGCATCGACAGGTCCGCGAAACCCACAAGGGACGCACCCTTGTGCATCAGCAACTGTGTCAGGTCGTCCTCTAGATGGCTCATGTCAGGTCCATTCCTTGCTCAGGCGTAACTGCTCGGCGGAGGCTCGGGCTCCTCACCATAAACCTGATTGGGCCCAATGAACCTTCGCATCCGAGTCTCACCCAATAGACCTTTCCGGATCTCGTAGCAAGCGTGGCACTCGCTTGCGTACTGCTGGTCCGTATCGATCCCCTGGGCCTTCGCCAGGGCCTCGGGTCCGCCCTCGATAAGGGGGCCCAGGACGGGGTGGGCATGTGGGTCGTAGCCCTCGACCAGCTGGGGCAGGCTGCTGTCCCACACATTTCCGGCCAGGATCCCCTGGCAGATGTGCACGTTGCCGTAGGGGTCCACGTGGATCCGGGTAGGTCGCTCCAGTTCCTCGAGAGGGCACTCCGTGAATCGCCCAAGGTGATGCACCTCGAGTCCTTCCACGAGCTCGTGGGCGGCCCTCCCCCGGAGCATGGCGGGACTGGCCTCCTCCCCGGGTCGAGGCAACGAGTTGGCCTTGCACTCGTCCTCCCGTGGATCGCACACGCTGATGACGCTGACATCAAGACCAAGAATGTTGGCCGCGTCCACGAGGTTGCGTCCGTGGGTCGTGGCGTCCCCCGCGCCGTGCAGGCCATCGATGCTGACCTCCAAAGAGGAGAGGCCCAGTTCCTTGAGGGGACGCAGCCACATCTCGCCGTCCGGTACCGTGGTGGCGTAATACCCGCAGGTGACGATGCCCGATCTCAACCCAAGCTCCCCAGCCTGCCGGACACCCCGCTCCACCAGGGGATAGTACAGCACGGGCTCCCCACCCTCGAAGTACACCCTCTCCACGCCGTCGATGGACGCCGCCTGGTCGATGAGTCCCTCCATCTCCATCATGGACATCGAACCCGGCTGGTCGGGACCGCAGTGAAGGAAGCAGTGGGAGCACTCGTAGGTGCACCTGTAGGTGAGGACGATGTGGACCGACTCAAGGGGCATCCCGGGTGGCACGACCCCGTACTGGAATTCGCCAGCATATATATTTGAACGTCGCGCCGTCGGGGTGGCAGAGCCGTGCGTCAGTTTTATCTGCGGCACTGGTGTTGCGCCCGCCATGGGTCCCCTTCCCCTCGGTCTTTCCCCCCCCACCTTCGTCCTCGCCGTTGC
>JAUVRF010000586.1 GCA_030597775.1 Methanobacteriota archaeon
AACCCCCTGCGCAACGACGAGCTGCAGGCCTTCGCCACCATCCGTGGCGATACCCTCAACAGCCTCTGGTTCGACTTCAACGTGTCGGTGGTCGGCATCGAGGACCCGGACGTGCCGACGCTTATCATCAACACGCCCGCCGACGGGACGGTCCAGAAGTCAGGTGCATTGATCATCCAGGGCGAGATCAGGGACGTGCACAGCGGCGTCCGCGCCGTCGAGGTGACCCTCGACAATGTGGTCTGGCACCAGGCCGTCAGCGTTCCCCCCAAGAGGGGTCAGTCCAGGGCATCCTTCAGGGTGCCGATCTACGACCTGACCGACGGGGTGTACACCATCTCCATACGGGGATGGGACGTTGCCAGGTATCCCCACGAGAACCTGAGCTATGCCCTCGTTACGATCAAGGACGTGAAGATCGACACCGAACCACCCTACCTGCAGATCATCGAGCCCCCGATCCCCTTCTACATCACCAACAAGAAGGTCTACGAGATCATCGGCCACACCGAGAGGTCGGTCAACATCCGGAAGCTCACGATCAACGACATCGACCTGCAGATCTTCGGAAACGTCTTCAATTACACCGCCGTCCTCATCGAGGGGACCAACACCTTCCTCATCATCGCCGAGGACACCGCGGGCAACATCGCCGTCGTGACCCGGCAGATCGTGCTGGACACCCAGGCGCCCACCCTGATAGTCTCCTCACCGGAGAACGGTTTCAGTTCCAGGGAGCAGGACTTCGAGGTCTCGGGCGACACCGAGAAGCACGCGGTGGTGTTCGTCAAGCTCGATGACGGACAACCCCAGTAGGTCAGCTCCCGGGGCGACACCTGGTTCTTCTTCGTCCAGAACATCAAGGAGAGCGAGGAGGGCGTCCACAAGCTGACCATCATCTCGATAGACGAGGCCGGCAACGAGAACCAGGACATCAGGTACATCAAGTACGACGTCACGCCGCCCGTGCTGGAGGACATCATTCCGCCCTTCGACCCCAGGCCCACGAACGACCAGCGGGTCTACGTTGCGGGGCGCACAGACACCGAGGTCAAGCAGGTCGTCGTGAACGGCCTCATATTCCCCGTTGAGAAGGGGACCTTCGCCGTCGAGATCAACATGCTGGAGGGCGACCAGGTCCTGACCATCTACGTCGAGGACATGGCAGGCAACTCCAACGTCACCACGCGGAACATCTACGTTGACGTGACCCCGCCGATGATGGCCGACCTCACCGTGAGCTCGACGAAGGCCGGTGGTCCGATATGGGACATGGAGGGTGGTCTCGTGATCAACGAGCGCTCCGTCCGATTCCGTGGCCGCATGGTCCAGGGCGATGTGCGGGACATGTGGATCCAGGTGGGCTCGGACAACCGGTCCGCCATAATGGACGACCCCGAGACGCACACGTTCTACAGGGACTTCAACCTGGACGAGGGTGAGAACGTGGTAAGCTTCTACGCCACGGACATCGCGGGGAACAAGATGCGCATCACCTACATCCTGGACGTTGACCCTAGGGCCCCGGAGATGACCTACTTCAATCCCAAGATGAACACGGCCATGGAGACCAAGGTCTCCGAGGGCACGGTCACGATCTCCGGGAGGGTGGACGACAGGAGCGCGGTGACGCTCATGATAAACAACCGTCAGGTCCACGTGGTACCCAACACCGGTGCGTTCCAGACCACCGTCCCGCTCATCGAGGGG
>JAUVRF010000049.1 GCA_030597775.1 Methanobacteriota archaeon
CCAGCTTGATGGTGATCTCCATGGTCGACTTCAGCTGCACGGGAACCTCTTCGACGATGCCGATGTAGTCGGCTGTAACTGTGTAGGGATTCTTTGTGTAGATGCCCTCTGGCAGCACGGTGTACGAATTGAGGTTCCTGAACAGGACGCCCTCCATACTGTCGATGGCGTTGACGCCCAGGATGGTCCAGGAGTTGTCCTTGATCTCGACGGTGGTCCCATTCACAGGAATGTCGGGGTCGTCCCGCCATACCACCTTGACCCTCAGCTCGAACCATAGCCTGATGGCGCCCGAGTCCAGGACCTGCAGGTTGGCCTCCGTGATGGGGCCGATCTCCGACTCGAAGACGTCGATCACACCGTAGGAATTGTGGATGGTGTCCTCCCGGATGTTGGCGAAGTTGGTCCGCCGGATCTCTCCGGAGAAGTCCGAGGCCGAGATGCCGGTGCCCGCGCCGTTTATCCTCGAATCCAGCAGCGAGAAGAAGCCAGTGGATGACGATCCAGCCTTGACCGCGTGCCTGGTCTCGATGCGGACGCCGTCGTCCATCACGTTCCTGATGTCCAGGTTGACCATGTCCACACGACCGGTCACGGACTTGGAAAGGGTAGATGTGTACAGCGTTCCCATGCGGATGAAGATGCCGTGGCCGAAGGCGTCGCTTATTGTCTGGTCCTCGATGGCGACCCGGGCGTTGAGCACCCTTCCGCCGTACAACTCGATCTGTATCCCGTGGGTGGAGCTGGGTGAGGTGTGCTTTACGTTCTTGTACACCACGGTCGCGGCGAAGGGCGTCGCCTGGTAGTAGTACGCGGCCATCCGGATGTACATCGGCATGTCGGATGTGTAGGTGTCGTTGATGAAGGTTGCAGTTCCGTGGGTCTCCATACCTTGGCCCTGGTCGTAAAAGCCATCCAGGTTGATGTATACGTGGCCACCGAGGAGGCTGTCCCTTACGTCCCAATCGCAGCTCAGGGCGTAGGTGTAGATCGGTCCGTAGGCGTATATCGCCTCGCGGTCGTTGTCCTGGAAGGTGCTGTCGCGGATGGTGATCGTGGACCGCATGCCGTAGCCGTACTGCAACATGTTCTGCTGCAAACCTATCTGGTTGTAGGTGAAGGTGCAGTTGTCGAACAGGTAGTCCTCCTCGGCGTAGCTGCCGTAGTAGTAGTAGGCGTAATAGTACTGGCTGAAGTAGAAGCCTGAGTTCTTGTTGTCGGTGAACACCGAGTCGTAGAACTCGTAGGAGGCGTCACGGTTCCCGTACTGGGGAGAGCCATCGGGTCCGACGTAGTAGCCATGGCCCTCGTTCTTCTCCACGAGCAGGTTGTGGGCCACCATCTTGTAGTCGTTGGTGGGATGCTCGGCCTCGTCGTAGGTGCCTGTGGGAGCGTGGTACTCGATGATACCATTGCCCTCGTTGGAGGAGAAGGTCGAGTCATCCAGGTTGATGCGCAGCCTCCCGTTGGCGGTCCTTGTGTTTTTCTGGAAGTCGCGATAGTTGGTCTGTTTGGTCTTGATCAGCATACCGTTGGCCAGGTTCTCGTGGGAGTAGATGTCCTCGAAGTCCAGGATCAGCTCGCCGCTGAAGGAGCCGATATCGAAACCGATGCCGTTCCCGGTGTTGTCGTAGGTCTCGACATCCGAGAGTAGGCCATGGGCCTTGATCTCGGTCTTCTTGACCTTGAAGAGGAATCCGTAGATGCCGTTCTCGACGGCTTCGCTATTCATGACACTGAACTCGATCCGGGTCCTGGGGGTGGCCAGGGTGTCGTGGGCGCTGAAGGTGAACCCGGAACCGGTGTTCAGCTCGAACTCCGAGTTCAGCACGTCCACGGACAGGTTGCCCGTCCATCCCACGACCTCTATGACGACCCCGTAGATCTGGTTCTTGTACGCGTACACGTCGTCAAGGGTCACGTCGGCATTCCCCCTGGCGTTCTTGGCCAGGATCATAAGGCCCGAGCCCTGGTCCGAGTCGTGGAAGTCCGAGGCTGTGACCTTCACTGTATGTGTCTCACCTATCGCTGTGTCTGTGAAGGCCGCGATCAGACCCGCGGACATGGGGAAGCCCGCCGAGTGGCCCGAGATGTCCAGGTTCTTCGCGACGAGGTTGCAGTTCTCGAGGTAGAATCCCGACGATGAGGCCTTGGTTATGGTCACAGTGTCCAGGTTCACGTTGGAATCGAAGGCGAGGATGCCACCGTAGGTCTGACCCTCGTTGTCGATGGAATCGTGGGTGGTCCCCCAGAGCCCGTCGAAGGTGGATCTCTTCACGTTCAGGTTCCCTTCGCTGCGAATGAAGGCACCGGAGGGGCTGCTGGAGGTGAAGGTGACATCGGTCATGCTCAGGGTCCCGCCGCTCCCGACGTAGATGCCGTGGGGGATGTCCTCCTGGTTCACGGGTGGGCCGGTCCCTCCGACCGGGCCGCCTGGCTTGTACCATTCCAGCGCGTCGATGTACATGTCTATGTAAGTGGACGCGGGATTCGAGTACATAGCGTATATATTGGCGAACCTGAACCGTGTTATCTTTGTCCAGTCCACGCCGTTGTCGAACTCTGCGGAGTCCGGCCCCCAGGCCAGGCTGTGCCCGAACCATTTACCGCCGTATTGTGTCCCATATCCGTAGTAGGTGTATCCGTATCGGTACGGCCTATAGTAGGCCGTGTGACCGCTGTCGTCGTAGACGTAGAGGTTGTACCAGTTGAGGTTGGGCCAACGGTAGCAGTAGAGGACCTGTTGGCCGGAGGAGGTCTTCATGTTCAACAGGAACCGGAGGGCGTTGTACTCGGAGAGGTCCTGGGGGTTGTTGAAGTAGTAGTTGATGTCGGTGTATGTTTGGTAGCGGATGCGGGCCCTGACAGAATTGCTACCGGTGAAGCTATCGCCGTACGCGGTGCTGACGCCATATGGGGAGGACCAGTACCCGGCCTTGTCGCCGGTTGGGTTGGCCGACTCGGTTATCTCGTCTCCCCAGATGGGGGTGTAGAAGCCCACGTTGTCTATCCAGAGGGAGTCATCCATCGTCGTTCCGGTCGAGTATAAATACATGTAGAACCGGATGATGCTGATGGAGCTGAGGTCGGTCATGCCGTACATGTAGGTGTAGCCCGTCTTTTCGTAGTCCAGCTGAACGGTGTACCCGTGCCAGCCATTGGCGACGGACGTTCCGCCCCCGTACATGCACCCGCTACGGATGTACCCATAGGGCTGTGTATAGCTCGGGTTGGCGTAGACATAGATGTATTGCATATAGTTGTAGTCCGGATACGTTGCGTATGGGGTCTTGTCGGTGTGGAACCAGAAGGACAAGGCTTCGTATTGCGTGAGGTCTATCGGATCGTCGAACCAGTACTCCATCCCATATAGGTACCTAGCTTCGGTGACCCTGATGGATTTGGTCCCGGAGAGCTTGGTAGACGTGTCCTCGTAGATTGAACCGTAATTGCCGCCTCCATTGTATGGCTTCCACTCGCCCGCGAACTTGCCCTTGTTCACCAATTTCTCCGCGAGCTGGTCGGGGGCGTCAACCGCCGCCACAGTCTCAGAGGCCAGACCACCGCTGACATCGATGTCGACGTGGGTGTAGGTCAACTGACCGGTGTCGACGGCGACGCTGTGGGTGTATGCCACGGTCGTGTCCTTGATCGTCTGGGCCATGATGGCCTCGTAGGCGTCCATGGTGAACAGATAGTAGCCGATGTTGCCGGCCGCATCCTTCGCACTCGCCACGATCTTGAAGATGCCGTACTGTGACGGCGTCCACTTCGCAGTCGGGGTGGTGGAAGTTATGAGCTGCATCGTGGTGTCGGGAGCGGTGATGTTCCAAGAGTACTCGACAATCCCGACGTCGTCGGTGGATCCCGTCGAATCTAGAGTGTATTCGACGAAGCCTTCCCACACAACATCTGCACCAGGCTTGTCCTCCGGTCCTACGACGTTGGGGGCCTCTTCATCGGCTGCGGATACCGAGAGTGCTCCCAAGGTGAGGAGTCCGAACAGGACAAACAAGCTAGCTATCACTACGTAATTGGGTCTCGTAGCTATCCCTCCGGTTGTCTTTGTTGACCCCGCCGATGATATAAATAGGTACCGGCAACCCCCATGAGAATTCGGATTCTCAAGAATCATTGTTGAAGGTTGCGAAAATGTTACGATTCGATGGCTGTTCACCATTTGGTGAACGTACCGTTCCTCTGGCCCGTGGGAATTTTGTTCCGGGCACCCCGATGACACGGGGGGTAAGGTTTTATACGGCCTCCGGGAGGGTCGGGATGCATCGCTTTAATATCGGGGGTCTCCTTGGGGTGTTCCGATGGGCGAGAGATGGGTCGATGAGCACCGTCGGGACGGCTACACCCGACGGGCGAAGAAGGAGGGCTACCGCAGCCGGGCGGCATACAAATTGATGCAGGTGAACAAGAAGTTCCGGGTGATCCACCGGAACGACCTCGTCCTCGACCTGGGCTGTACCCCGGGGGGATGGAGCCAGGTGGCTGCGAAGATCGTCGAGCCCAAGGGCCTGGTCGTCGGGGTCGCCCTGGACCATATGGCACCCCTCCCGGGCGTGACCTTCGTGCGCGGGGACATGACCCACGAGACCACCCAGGCCGCAGCCAGAGCTTGCCTCGGGGGCCGGCTCGTCCACGTGGTCCTCTCGGACATGTCCCCCAACATCACGGGCAACTACGGGCTCGACCACTACCGCTCGATGCAGCTCTCGAAGCTCACGGTCGACTTCGGCCTTCCCCTTCTTTCGGAGGGCGGTCACCTGGTTGTCAAGGCCTTCGAGGGGGGCGACATGACCGCGTTCGCCAACCACCTCAAGACCAGGTTCGCCCGGTTGAAGCGCTTCCGTCCCGATGCCACCCGAAAGGCCAGCTCGGAACTCTACGTCGTAGCCCTCGGACACAACGGGAGGGGGCCGCCCGAGTGGGGGGATTTCCTTGAAGAGGACGCTGATGACGAGGAAGGACCGGATGATTGGTGACCCGTGGGGGGCGGGTGTACCGGCATCCGGTCTGATCCCTGTTGGAATGTTAAGTTCCCCGAGCCCCCGACCTCAGAAACCTGGCTCGTCATCATACACCATGATCCCGACATCTGCCAGGTTGTCCATGATGTCCGACTTCATATGACGGGCGGACGTGTTCTGCGGGTTCATCTCGATCGCCTTGTTGAGGCATCGGATGGCCTCCTTGAACTTGTTGATGTTGAAGTAGGCCACGCCCATGGTCTCCCATACGCTGTCGTCCTTGGGGTTGAGGGCCAGGGCCTTCTTGCACACCTTGATGGCCTGCTTGCTCTTGCCCATGTTGCTCAGGACTATCGCCTTGACGGCCAGGAGGTCAGCCTTCTGCTGTGGCGATAGCTTGTGCCTCTCGGCGAGGGACACGGCCCTCAGTGCCTCGTCGAACTTGCCTTGGTTGACGTAGACCGCCGCGAGGCCCATCAGCGACTTGAGGTAGTTTGGCTTGACCTGGAGGACGCGGATGTATGCCTTCTCCGAATCCTCGTACCGGTGCATCTCGGCCAGGAGCTTGGCCTTGTTGTGCAGGATGTCGACGCTGTTGGGGTCGATCTTGAGGGCCTGGTCGTAGCACCATAGCGCCTGAGGTTTATCGCTGACGTACTGCTCCAGGATGACGGCGCGGTTGTACCACGCCTTCAGGTACTGGGGGTAGACCTTGAGGATCTCCTCGTAGATGCGTAGGGCGCCGAAGACGTCGCCGCGGGTAAGGGCGATGGTCGCATCGCTCTCCCAGTCCTCTACGGTCTTGAACGAAGAGACATCCTCCATCGGGGCACCCTCAGACTCGACTTCCACCCAGTTCCAACTGGCTTCATGCAAGGACATCGAGGGTATCCATTTTCCCTTTAATAATTATACCTTGCCATTATCGTCACTGCGAGTTATACACTCGCGGGGGCGAGCCCGCGGACCTCATTCCTCTGGCAGGGAGTATTGGCGGAGCAGGATGCCGCTCTCGGCCAAGAGCTCCTCTGACAGGTCGTCCGCGTACCCCTCGTCGTACACGATCTCCACCAGGCCAGCGTTGATCACGAGCTTGGAGCAGAGGACGCAGGGGAAGGTCGTGGTGTACAGGGTACCCCCCTCGACGGAGACGCCGAACACCGCGCTCTGTATAATCGCGTTCTGCTCGGCATGCACGCCCCGGCAGAGCTCGTGGCGTTCCCCGGAGTTCACACCCATCTGCTCGCGGATGCAGCCCGTCTCGGAGCAATGTCGCAGGTTCCTCGGCGCCCCGTTGTAACCGGTGGTGAGGATGCGCTTGTTCTTGACCACGATCGCGCCGACGGGTCTCCTGAGGCATGTGGACCGTTGGCCGACCAGGTGCGCCACCTGCATGAAGTACTCGTCAAGGCCCATCCTCTCTTCGGTCATCGGGCGAGGAAGGCCCCTTCCGGTAATAAGCATTGTCCCATGACCTCACCGGTCCGCATCCTGGAGGCCTGGCCCACGGTGGTTCATCGCGCATGCGCCCGATACCACAGTTTAATATTATCGCGGGTCTATGACCCGGGCTGTACCCGGTGAGCCGATGGGAAAGAAGAGCGAAGTGATCGCACTGGTCCAGGACATAGTTGTGGCCCTCGTCGTGGTGGCCGTCGTCCTGGGAGCCCTCTACGTCTACGGCGGCAGGTGGCCGCCCATGGTGGTGGTGGAGTCGGAGAGCATGCAGCACTCCGACGATTGGTCATACGTCGGCGTGATCGACACCGGGGACCTGACCCTCGTTCGCATCCTCGACAGGTCCGGGCCCGTGGTGACCTGGGTGGAGGGCAGGGACTCGGACTACAGTACATACGGGGAGTTCGGGGACGTCATCATCTACCACAAGAACGGCCTCACACAGACCACGCCCATCATCCACCGGGCCATCGTGAGGATCGAGTACAACGAGACGGGGGGGGGTTACGACGTCCCCTCGATGGGCAAAGTTTGGAACGTCATGAACCAATTCGTCATCCCTGACTTCACCAGCTACCACACCGGGGAGGCCGAGACCGTCAACCTGGTCATCAACATATCTGTCATCTTGAACAACTTCGACCGCAACCCCGCGGTGGACCCCCACGACGGGATAATCACCAAGGGGGACCACAACAGGGAGGTGGACCAGTACAGCCTCCCGGCATGGACTGGACCGGGTGCCCCACCGCCCGGCGTGTCCCGGTTGGTGGAACCCGTCGAGGACGAATGGATCGTCGGCGTGGCCCGGGGAGAGATCCCGTGGTTCGGACTCATCAAGCTGTGGGCCCGTGGACAGACCGAGGCCCATCCCCCGCCACAGAACAGCGGCTCCAACCTGGTCATCTCCGTCGTGCTCCTCCTCGTGGCGCCCTTCCTCGCCGAGTCGGTCGTCATCGAGTACCGGCTCATCCATCCGAAGGAGGAGGAGGCGGACACGAAGAAGGAGCAGGGACACCGTCGACGCCGCAAGGACGACGATATGGACGAGGCGGAGGATGAGGGGTCGACCTCGTTCATCGACGTCATCAAGGGTGCCTTCAAGAAGGAATAGTGATGGGATAGGAATGGTGCCCGTGACGGCTGGTCCCTCCCGATGCGCCTACAGCAACTTGGTCTGGTTCTGATGGGGACGTGAATCGATCAGGTCCTTGATCTGCTCGTCCTGCCTGAGGACGTCCGCGATCTCGTAGAGCGATACCGCCAGTGATATCTCCCGAGTGCGGCCGCCCCTGCCGAAGGACTTGAGGCGGGCGTTTATGATGCCCAGCATGTCCAGCTCCGAGATCAGGTCGGTGACCCTGCGCTGGGTCAGGTGGTTCATCCCGTGATGCCGGCACCGCTCACGGTAGGTGTCGTAGACCTCGCCGGTGGTGGAGTACAGGCTGCCCTCCCGTTCGTTGATGAGGATACTGAGGAGGACCAGCTTCGAGTGGGTGGGCAGGGTGCTCACCACCTCCTCCACCGCGTCCAGCTCCAGCTTGTTCACGGCCTTGTGCACGAAGTGCTCGGTGACCCGGGTCGCGTGGTCCCGCTCGGCCAGCTCCGCCGATACGCGCAACAGGTCAAGGGCGCGACGGGCATCGCCGTGCTCCTGGGCCGCCAGTGCCGCGCAGAGGGAGATGACCCCTGGGTCGATGGCGTCATCGTTGATGGCCAGCTCCGCCCGCTGCCTCAGGATGTCCTGCAGCTGGTTGGCGTTGTAGGGCGGGAACACCATGCGTTCCTCGCCAAGGCGGGAACGTACCCGGGTGTCCAAGAACTCGGTGAACTTGAGGTCGTTGGAGATGCCGCCAATGCTCAGCTTGCCCTGGTGCAGGTCGGCGTTGATCTCGGTGAGGTGGAACAGCACGTCGTCGCCGCTCTTGTACACCAGCTTGTCGATCTCGTCCAGGACTATCAGGGTGACCTCCTCCCGGGCGTCGATCTGCTCGCGGAGCTGGTTGTAGACCTTCTCGGTGGACCATCCCGTGAAGGGGATGCGCTCGTCCCAGTCCTGTATGAAGTAGTTGCCCACGTGGGCCAACACGCCGTACTGCGTGTCGACGATCTCGCAGTTGATGTAGATGAAGTTGACAGCGGAGAACCTTCCTTCATGGTTCGTGTGGGCCGCCTTGATCTCCTTTCCGAGGTACTTCATGACCGCGGTCTTTCCCGTTCCCGTCTTCCCGAAGATGAGGATGTTCGAGGGACGGCTGCCCTGCAGGGCGGTCGCGAGGATGGAGGCTAGCGCCTCGATCTGCTTCCGCCTATGGGGAAGGTTCTCGGGAATGTAGGAAGGCCGCAGGATGTCCCGATCCTTC
>JAUVRF010000133.1 GCA_030597775.1 Methanobacteriota archaeon
CTCGGTCAGGGACCTGCTGGGCCTCGCCACGTCCATCGACCCGGACCTTGGGGACCTCAAGCCCTCGGGGAAATTGGACATGTACTACATCCCGACGCGATACCCCAATGGTCTGGCGGGTGCCGTGCCTGCCGAGTTCTTCGACGACCCTGCCGAGTGCGCCATGGTCCGGGAGCTCTCCCGTGCCGTCGTGGAGACGGTGGCAGACCGACTGGGGGAACCGCCCCCCTGAGCACGGGAGGATGCCGGTGGACCGGGCGGCGGGTCGGACCGGGGTGGGACCTTCTGACCCCTCGCCGTTCCGGGACGGATAATCTGGGGTCATGAATGGATGGACCCGCCGGGGTCCGTGCACTGGCACCCAACAGTTTGATGTCCTGTTCCAGGAGACCGTCGATGGTCCCGATGGCCGACATCCCTGCTGTCGACCTCGGCTCCCGGCCGAATTGGCCATCCTCGACGCCCTGGGCATGTCCAGACCGGCCGTCGGGTCCCACCGAGGCCGGGCAAGGATGTCATGGAGCGGTCCATCAGAAGGGTGGCAGCGAGAGGATCAGGACGAACAGGCCCCCGAAGAAGGCGAGGGCGCTCACATGGACCCCGAAGGCCACCATGGCATTCCGTTCCTCCTTGTACAGGCGGCGGGAGAGCTGGAGGGCCGCGTACGCACCCACGGCGACCCCGAGGGCGAGGGACAGCACCCCTAGGATGAAATGGGTGGAGGGGTCCACGAAGGGCATGGGGATGGGTTCCACCGTACCACCCGGGAACCTGGTGAAGGCCGATACCGTGATGTCCCACACGGCCCACCCCCAGGTACCTACCAGCGGGAGGTTCCTGGCGACGAGGACCCCGCGGAATACGGGGCCGACCACGAGGCCGTCGCGCTCCAGCAGCCTCCATGCACTCTCCTGTCTGGCGTCGCCCGTCAACCTGACGATCAACGCCTCTGCCGACCAGACCACCATGAAGGGGACGAGGAAGCAGAGGAGGACTATCATGGAGCGGAGGGCCACAAGGCGTCCGACGGGCCCTCCGAGCCCGATGAGGAGGTATTGGGCCAACAGTATCCCCGCCAAGATGAACACGAGGACCCTGCGAGGTGTGGTGAACAAGTGGGGTAGCCTGGTGAAGGCCAGGTGTGCCAGCGCCCCGAAGAGGATCATCGATCCGATGCCGAGCGCTACGACGGTCAGCGGACCGAACGGAAGGACGAGGGTGGTGGATGCCTCGGCGACCCCCACCCACCACAGGCGGGTGAGGACCAGCATGTAGGGGATGGAGATGCCCATGAGGACAATGGCCGCGGTGGCCTCGTCCTTGTGTACCGCCTGGGGTCTGTACACGTCCTGGGCGAAGGTGGTGGTCGCGGGTTCCACGGTGGCCTCCCGGACCGTGGAGTCGTTCTGGACGCACGAGAAGCACATGGAGCAGAAACCGGGCCGTCTCTCCTCGTCCGTCCATATGCACACGTCCCCGCGGGGCACTGCATCGGGCCTGTTACGGACCCCCACCCTCAATATGGAATAGCGGGCGATCAGCTCCTCGATGACCCCGTCCCTGCAAACGTACCGACAGTAGGTGCGCTTGCTGAAGATGGACGAGATGACCAGGTTGATGAGCAGGATGGTCAGCATGAACGCGGCGACGGCCCACGGATAGAGGTCGATGCTGAAGACTATCTCGACCCAGAAAGCGGCCAGGAGAATGAAGAATCCCGGCCAGAGGTTCTTCATCCAGTCGGGCCATTCCAACCAGCTCTTGCCCCTGCGCAGGTTCTTCGCCCACGTGTCGACGAATCCGCACGCCTCCACGTAGCACCACAGGCGGCCGAAGACGGCGTAGAGGAGAAGGATGCCCGCCAGATAGTAGGTCCAGCCCACCATGGTCGCGAAGTTCTTCGTGGGGTCCTGGGTCCCGAAGAACCCGATGTATATGGTTGCGATGTACAGGACGAACAGCGGCATCTGGAGGAATCCCTGTGCCCATTTGTGCTTGACAACGTAGGTAAGGGCGTGGGAGGACCACTTCCATATGATGCTCCGGCTTCTGGGGACCACCAGGCCCCTGGAGACCTTCTTTCCCCTGACCACGCCATTCCTGCGCACGAAGGTGTGGCCCACCGCTATCGACAGGGAGCTGACGGTGAGGATGATCAGGCCCGCGGGGACCAGGTCCGTGAGATGGCCAGGAGGGGAAGGTGCGACGACCATCTCGATCTCGCCCAGGGTGGTCCCCTCGACACTGACATTGAACGTGTAGGTGCCCGTCTTGGCGAAGTGGTACTCGAAATATATCCTTCCGTCCGAACCGGTCAATCCCTCCAGCACGGTCTCGTTGTTTCCCTCAGGGTCAACGACCTCCATGCGGAGGAGGGTGTGACCCATGGGCTCCCCGGAACGCTCGGCGAGGAACTGGATCCGCTCCACGGAGCCCCAGGCCTCCACCGACTTCTGCCAACGGTTGGTCACGGTCACCCCCTCGAGGGGGTTGTCGGGGATGTGGAGGGGGCCGACCACCACGTCCCACACATCGACCATGCCGTCCGGGCCAGGGGCCTCGTAGGTCATGTTCGTCAACCACGAGGCGTAGACCACTTTCCCGTGGGGGGTGATCTTGATCCCCTGAGTGTCCTTCTTGGGATCAGACTGGAAGATATCAAAGGGGCTCCAGTACCCCTCCCCCTCTCGGGACCTCCAGACCAGGTCGAACGAATCTCCCGCCGTGAAGCCGGCGTCGGGGGTGTGCCAGTAGAGCCAGACCCCGGCATCGACCATGCATAGACAGGGTTGTCCGTTGAAGGCCCTCCGGAGGTCGCCGGTCAGGTCCTGTATCGGAGTGAAGCTCCCATCCTCCCACTCCCGGTAGTAGATCAGCGAGGACTGCCAGAAGGACCCGAACTCATGGACCTGCCAGGCAAAGCAGAGCCGCTGACCGTCCCACAGCATGCTCACCCAGATGCTCTCTCCCCGGCCCCGGCACGACACCTCCTGGGTGTCCGACCAATCATCGCCGTCGAAGACCCTTCCATATATCGATATCACGTTCTCGTTGGAACCGTGGGGGCCGACGGGTAGCAATTCCCTGGCGTACCAGGTCAGGTACGACCCGCTGGGTATGGAGGCCAGCTCCGGGATGAAATCAAGTCCCCCTCCGTCCCTCCCCGAGAGTACCCACAGTGGCCCGAGCGAGTCGTCGCCCACCAACCTGCTCACGATGACCATCCCCGCACCGTCCATGAGGTCCTGGTTGTTGGTCGCCCATGCTACCAGCAGACCGTCGTCCGTCGATACCGCGGTGGGCTGGACATCCTCCGCCCCATCGTTCGGCGAGATGATATCGACCACCTCCCCCCACGACGTGCCATCGAAGGTCCGATAGACGATGTCATTGTCGTCCTCGTGGGTGAATGGTAGGTACGGGGTTGACCAGACGATATAGAGCAGGTCGTTGTGAACGGTGACGTCGAATCCCGCGACCCTGCTGCCGGAAGCGTTGAAGGACCCATCCTCCGGGACGATGTTGTTGACCGCCCAAAGGTCGCTCCAGGAATCGTTCCGCAGAACCCGGCACATGACGTTCTCAGTCACCTCCGTCGTGCCCGTCTCCTTCACCCAGAAGGCGTAGAGGTCCCCCTGGTAGGAGATGATGTCCGGATTCATATCATCAACGGTGGAGGCGGAGACGTCAACGGGGGCCATCTCCACGTCCCCCCCCGGGGCCACGAGGGGCTTCGGCTCGAAGTCAAGGAATCCGTATGGCGAGAGACAGGCCTGGGCCGCGGGGGACAGGAGGATCGCCATGACGGCGACCAGGACAAGGGAACATTCCATCCTCTGCCTCATCGGCCAGCCTTTAGGCGACCCTAAAGTTATATCCAGGTTGGTACACTTTTTTAGAGAAACGTCCAATTCACTATGAAACGAACAATCGAGAAAAGACCAGCATGACCGATGCGGCCATACCGATCATGGAAAGGGGAAGGTGGACCCATCGGGGTCCGTACCCCATCGACCTCTACCTCGCGTCCGGGGGATCCCCCTCGGGAAAGGTAGCTGATCGGAGAAAATAATTGATGGAGGGGGCCTCCGCCCTCACTCCTTCTTCGGCTTCTTGAGCTCCTTGATCCGGTCCTTCACGGCCTTTAGGTCGGCCTCCAAGTACTCGGCCGCGCCCTCGAGGTATGACACCTCGTCCTGGGGTGCTACGGGCCCTTGGGCAGGCATTGGTTCGTAGTAGTCCGGGTAGGGACCCGGAGGACCGCGGCCCATACCGCGACCCAGGCCGCGGCCCATGCCGCGACCCATGCCGCGACCCATGCCGCGACCGCCGCCTTGGCCTTGTCCACGGCCGCCTCCGCGGCCATAGCCCCTGCCCATTCCCATGGGAGGGACGCTCTCGTTCGCATATCCTGGCACGTCGTGGCCGGCGCAGTATCCTGCGGCCCGGCCAGTCCTCGGACCCCATCCATCGGGGCCCATTCTGTTTCCTCTAGGCATTTTCATTCACCTCTTCGTCCCCGTCCCCGGCGGACCTCGTACTCTCCGCCCTCGATGCGGATGGGCATGCCCTTTACAAGGGCGGTCGCCACCTTCAAGCGGGCGGACTTGAGGTCGTTCCAGAAGGTTCGGCGCGACACGCCCATGCGTTCCGCGGCCTCCTCCTGGGTGTGACCTTCCAGGTCCGTGAGGCGTAGCGCCTCCAGCTCGGCATACGTGAGCACGACGGCACCAGGGCCCTCCTGGGGAGGTCCTCCTGGCGGTCCGAAGTACGTCACATTGGGCTCTCGCGAGATCCATCGCCGGCCTCGGCGTCTACCTCTTCGGGGTGGGGGCATCTTATTCTACACATATGTGCAAGAAGTATATATAGTTATTGCTCAATTGAGCAACAACTCGCCCCCTTACCTAGTTCGTTGTCGCTCCGATCATCACATCCCGGGGGTGGATGCCTCACATATAAGGCATCAGTATAAACCCCGATGAGCACTTCACATGCTAACAGAAGAGCCCGCGGGATAGGTCGATGCGACCATCCAGGAGGGCGATTGAATGAGAGTCACAATTCCAACGATGGGTGAAGAGGGTCTCAAGGACCGAGTAGCGGAGCACATAGGACAGGCACCTACGTACACGATCGTCAACTCAGAGACGGGCGATGTGCGGGTGATCGAGAACACCAGCAAACCCATGGGCGGCCAGGGCCTCCCCCCCGAGCTCATCGCCGACGCGGGCACGGACGTGGTCCTGTGCAACTTCCTTATGCCCCACGCAATAAAGCTCTTCGAGGATCTGGGGATCAAGGCCTACGTGGGCGCCTCGGGCACCGTCGAGGATGCATTGGGGGCGTGGAAAGAGGGCCGTCTCTCGGAGCCTACCGAGGATAACATGGGTCCAGAGGACGCCTGTCCCGGCGGCTGATGTGGCAGTGTGATGCAGCACGTGAAGGTATCGCAGGCCTTCCTGGATTCGAAATGCTGCGTGGGCGCCATCCTCGGGTACTGAACCCGACCCAGATATTGGATTATCAGTGATATCCATCCATTCAACCTGAAATACGAAGTTGATCAAATCAGGTGCATGCTTGCAAGGGTTATGGCATTCATTGACGGCTCGAATCTGTTCTACTCTGCGAAGGATGAGGACCTAAGGATCGACTTAAGGTCGTTCCGGGATCTCCTGGCGGATCCCACGATCTACGGCGAGGAGATACGGTTCATCAGGCCATACTATTACGGTTCGACGGCAGGATATCAACCCCAGGATTCCTTCCATCAGCGACTAATGGAAATGGGCTACGACACACGCATACTACCATTAAGGCAGAAGGGAGATCTCAGGATCGAGAAGGGTGTCGACGTATGGCTGGCCGTCGATATGGTGAAC
>JAUVRF010000044.1 GCA_030597775.1 Methanobacteriota archaeon
CAGAGGGCCATCGGCGCTATCGGGCTCCCCCCATGCCACCAGGTACCGGTCCGTCATGGACCACGCGGCTCCGGCAGGCGGACCCTCATTGAAGGGCGGGTCCAGGACGGCCACGGTCCCCATGGTCCGGTTCACCACCCTCGTGTCGAACACGGAGGCGTAGCCACGGAGCAGGATCAGGGTGCCCTGGTGGTTGAACGCGATGTTCAGGTAGTCACCCTCACCGCTCTCGTGGCGCCACTTCCTGAAGGCTTCCAGACCCTTCCCGTCCGGCTCGTCCGGGTCCCCGGGCCGCATCTCCGTGGGACGGGGCCTGATCACCAGCCTGAAGGCTCCGAGGGTTCCGTCGTCGAAGGCCACCAGCACCCTGCCCCGACCTCCGGGCTCGGGCTCCATCATGGTGACGCTGGCGGTGGTGTCCAGGTGACAGATAGGGCCGGCCGTACCATTCCTGTGCGGCTCGTCCGCCACCTGCCATGCGACGAGCCTGGAACCACCCCCGGGCCGGGGGATGGCGGCGATGAAATCGAGATCGCGGCCCATGGTCCAGGTGAAGCCCTGGATGGGCCCCGGCCCGATTGTGAGGGCGGGCGTGGGGTCCTGCAGGAAGCCCGATTGCACGATGACCCTGCCCCGGGCATCTCCCATCCCCCAGGGACCCCCGGAGGGTATGTACCACGCGGTGGCCCCGCCCTCAAGTGCACCCTCGAGGCGCTCGGTGACGGTCCAGTCCCCCCCGGTGATCATGTCGATGTTCCCTCCCGAGTCCACAATGATGACCATTCCCCCGTCATCACCGACGGTCACGATGGTGTGGTTCCCCGGGTGCACGATGTTGCGATGGATGCGTGCCGCCTCCACCTCGATGAAGAGCAGCCTGCTGGTACCGTGGGCGTCCCTCCCGGCAACCGACATGCTGCCGTTGTACGCGTGGTAGCCGACAGAATCGATCTGGGGAAGGTCGACCACGGCGATCCAGGGAGGGGTCGTGTTCTGCACGAAGGAGGGCACGTCGTACATGGCCAACGTGTCGTTGATATCCGAGGGAGCCCGGCCCCAGATCATGACCGAGCTGTCGTCCATCGCCCAGCAGGCGCCATTGGCCATGAAACCCTCGTGGGGGGGCTCCAGGACGGCCAGGGTGGTCATGTTCCTGTCCATCACCCGGACCTCGCCGGGAGCGCCGTAACCGACGAGGAGGAGCATCGAGTGGTCGCGTGAGAAGTTGATGCGGAGGTCGGCACCCTCGCCGTCGGGATGGGCCCAGGACTCCGCCTCCTTTAAATAGGCCTCCTCCAGGGGGTCGTAAGGATAGATCCAGGCCTGGGAGGTAGGCGGGACCAGGAGCATGACGACGACGAGGGCCGTCAATGTCATCCCGAGGAGACGCTCGCCCCATGGCCTGCTACCGTTCCTGCCGTTCATCCACGTCCCTCCATGCCCCCGAGCGATTGGCCTGCTCCTCTTTAATCATTTGCTTACCGTTCGGGAGGGCTTGGCGAGGGGTCGGGGTGGGCCCTTCACTGGAGCACCCTCGAGCCGGACCCAACCTTAATGACCTCCCCTCCCCGTTCCGGGGCCGTGTGGTCGCGGGCCTCAAGGCCCGACCCCGGGGAGAGGGACCCTTGAGCAAGCTCGAACACAGGTGGATCGGCTCGATCGTCACCGACGGGAGCGTCATCGAGGACCGGAGGCTCTCCGGAAGGAAGCTCGTCATCGTCGGGCTCGTCGCATTCGCCGTCCTGTTCCCCATCCTGTACCTGGCCACGGGACCTGGCATGCTGACCTTCGTCCTCCCGACCATGTCGGCCCTCACCTTCATCCTCATGGGCCTGCCCCTGGCCCGCGCGAAGGCCTACCACGTCAACTTCTCAGAGTTCATGGCAAGGGCCGACCACGGGAAATGGGTGACGTCGGGCCTCCTGGACGAGGCCATCCAGGAGACCTTCGCCCGGGCCGGCGTGCTCCTTCGCAAGGTCCCGAAGTGGCCCTACCTACTGTTCTATCGCCTGGACGGGGGGCTGCATGTCAGCGTTGGCTCCTCCAAGGGCAGGCAACAGTACATCGTCACCGTCGAGATCGGGGGGATAACCCCTGGCAACCATCTCCTCGCCCGGGAGGTCCAACAGGTGCTCGACGGGGTGGAGGTCGTGGGCGGGTAGGCCGCCTCACCGGCCGAAGGCCTTCATCAGCCGCTTCACGCCCCTGCCAGTCCTCTCCGTCGAGGTTATCCTACCCGTCAGCAGCTTGTCGGTGGCGAAGATGCGCACCACGATGAGGATGATGACGAAGGCGAAGAAGAAGCAGTACGCGATGCCCGCCACCACCAGGACGTATTCCCCGAACATCAGGTTCCGCATCGCCATCATGGGGGGGGAGAAGGGGATGAGGAAGATGAAGACCTGCATCCCGGGGGACAGGGTGTCGAAGTCCTTGAACATCGTCACGAACATGGGGACGAGGGCCATGAACACCAGGGGTAATATGAGGGTCTGGCCGCTCTTGAAGTTCTTGGCGAAGGTGCCCAGGAGCATGGCCAGTGCCAGTCCCGCCAGCAGCGCGCCGAACACCGAGAGGGCCACCAGGGCGTAGCCCGCCGTCGTGAGATCGAGGTCCAGGTCGAGGTCCTCGGGAAGGCCGAAGCTGAGGTTGGCGTTGTACACCGCGAAGCCGACCATGAATATGCCCGCCATGATCAGGCCCACGATGGCAGCCCCGAGGATCTTGCCCGCCACGATGGACGTGCGCTTGACGGGAAGGGTGAGCAGCGTCTCCAGGGTCTTGTTCTCCTTCTCCATCGACATGCTGGCGATGATGGTCTGGCCCGCCATCATTATGATGATCATGATGAGGATGGGCACCATCAGGGACTGGGACATCACCACCTCGGTCACCGTCTGGGGCGACACCCCCTCCAGCACCTCGCCCTTGAAGATGGTGGTGTCGTTCCTCGTCGTGGGGAAGAGCACCGTGGGGACGTCCAGGTCCGAGCCCGTGCCGATCAGCTCGGCCGATACTGCCGCGTCCACCTGCCAGAGGATGTTCTCCACCAGACTGGTGGATATGGAGTCCAGGATGCCGGCGCCCTTCATGTACCAGGTGACGTGGATGATCCCCGTGGTGTTGTTGTCGATGCGGGACTGGAACCCCTCGGGGATGACGATGATGGCCACCGCCTCGGTTCCCTCCAACGCCTCAAGGGCCTCCTCCACAGAGCTCCCGTTGTATACCAGCTCCGACCTGTTGGAGACCACCCCCACCGCCACCGATGACATGTGGGTGCCATCCTGGTCCACCAGCCCCAGGATGGGCTTGGCCTCCACCTCCTCCCCGATGTTGCCGAACACGCCCCCCATGGCCCCGAACATGATGGACATGAAGACCACTGGAACGATGGTCTGGAGCGTCATCAGCTCCCGGACCTCCTTCTTGACGATGATGGCCAGGCTCACGACACCACCGCCGCGAAGACCTCCTCGATGTTGGCGGCCCCGTACTTCTCCTTGAGGCCCGCGGGGGTGCCCGCCTCCACGATCAGCCCCTCGGAGATGAGGGCGATGCGGTCGCACATGAACTCCACCTCCAGCATGTTGTGGGACGACAGCACCACCGCCGCCCCGCTCTCGACGTAGTCCTTGATGATCCGCCGGATCTCCTTGGCGTTGAGCACATCCAGGCCCGACGTGGGCTCGTCCAGGATGGCCAGCCGGGGCTCCACCATCAGCGCCCGGGCCACCAGGAGGCGGCGGGTCATGCCCTTGGAGTAGGTGTCGACCTTGTCGTTCAGGCGGTCGCCCAGGTCGGAGATGGCACGACCCCGGGCCAGCATCTGCTCGATGTCGTGCTGGTCGCGGAAGAAGCTGGCGATGAACCGCAGGTAGGCCTCGCCCTTGAGGTCCTTGTAGGCCCCCGCGTCCTCCGGGAGGTAGCTGATGCGCCGCCTGACCTCCTCGGCCTGGTCCACCACGTCGAAGCCCAGGACCTTGACGTGGCCCGCCGTCACCTGGAGCAGCGTGGAGATCACCCGCAGCGTGGTCGTCTTGCCGGCTGCGTTGGGGCCGATGAGACCGAAGATCTCACCCTCCTTGACCGAGAACGTTATCCCCTTGACCGCGCGGAATTTGCCGTAGTCCTTCTCCAGGTCCCTTACCTCGAGGGCGTCCATGCTACCACCGACAACAACCACCAGGTTGTCGGCCGGGGCATCCAACGGGCAGAGATAAAGGTTCTGGAGTGACTTGGCACGTCGGTCCTGGCAAAAAATCCAGAAAGGTTTATCGGCCTGGAACGGACCTATCCGGTCCCGTCGGGTGGTATGTAGTGGCCTTCGTTATCGGGGACATGGTATGCACCGTGATGCTGCTGGTCGGCCTCTCAACGATACTGTTCATGCTCCTGGTCCCCACCCTGGCGGAGTACAGGAATGGAAAGGGCAGGAGCACCCGGCCCATGGTCATCATCGTCATGGCCGTGCTCATCGTGGCCCTGGTGGGCTACTCGACCTGGCTGTACGTCGACTACCAGGAGTGGATGGGGACCGAGGAGCTGGAGTACACCCTCAACGTGACCATGTCCGAACCGGTCCATGGCGTGGTGTACGTGCCCATTTCGGTCAACACCGCCCTCCAGGGAGCCCTGGAGGTGGACTCGGACAACGGGTCGGTCACCATCGAGGAGACCCCCATGGGGCTGGCCCTGCGGGTCGAGTTCACGGGGAACGTCACCGTGCACGCCCGGCTGGAGAGGCTCGGGGAGTTTCAGGACTTCCACCTCACGATGCTGGACGAGCGGCATCTCGCGGCGAGCAGGTACCACTGGGTGGGCCTGGACACGGGCGGCATGCCCAACGGGACGGTGTCCGTGGAGTTCATGCTGGAACAGCACAGCTTCGACCACGCCGAGTGGTCCTGGGCCTCCATAGAGGTCGACGAGGGCTGGGAATCCTACAAGGTCACTTTCGAGTACTACGATTGGTACTACGGATGAGGTGCCAGGGGTCCCCCCGAACCCCCAGATTCCCATTATTTGGAATGAGAGTGGGAGGGTAAACCCTTTATCTAGTGGCCTGGCATGGTCTTCCGATGGCCATGAGGATCCATACCAAGGAATCAAGTAGGGCCAATAGATGTGCACTGGCGATGCTGGTCGTTATCCTCGTCCTCCCCGGGCTCGCCCTCTCGGCGGGCGCTGCGGACACCGAGGACCGTGCTCTCGCCATTGTCACCATCGACCCAGACACCACCTTCCAGACGATCACCTCCTGGGAGGCCACGGCCTGGATGGCCCAGGACAGCTCCCCGAACCTCGCCAACTACTCCGCCGACGTGCTGGACATGGCCGTCGAGGAGCTGGGCCTCACCAGGCTGCGCCTCGAGGTGAGGGCGGGGATCGAGAATCCCGAGGACTACTGGACCCAGTACCAGACCGGCGTGGTGAACTACACCTTCTGGCGCTCCCACCGGTACACCACCACGAACGACGACGCCGACCCCGACCACATCGAGTGGTCCGGCTTCCAGTTCTCCGAGCTGGACAACACCGTCGAGAAGGTGGTGCTGCCCTTCATGGCCCGCGTCCGCGCCGCCGGCGGCGAGCCCCTCATCAACCTGAACTACGTGGCATTCACCAGCCAGAACGGCGCTGGCACCGAGTACATCCACGACAACTTCGACGAGTACGCCGAGATGATGCTGGCCACCTTCATCCACCTGGATGGCAACTACAGCCTGGTGCCGAACTACGTGGAGGTCCTGCTGGAGCCCGACAACGTGGCCCAGTGGAACGGGTACACCATCGGCAACGCCATCGTGGCCACCCAGGCCAGGCTGGCGGCCCACGGCTACAACCCCGGCTTCATCGCCCCCTCCAACACCAACATGGGCGGGGCCATCACGTACTTCGACCAGCTGGCCACCGTCTCGGGCGCGGTGGAGGCATTGTCCGAGCTTTCCTATCACAGATACGGAGGAGTGACCGACGCCAACCTCCGGGCCATCGACGCCAGGCGCGTCTCGTACGGCCTCAACACCTCGATGCTGGAGTCCATTGGCTCCGGTTACGAGGACCTACACGACGACCTCACCCTGGCCAACTGCTCGTCCTGGGCCCAGTACACCCTGGCCGGCCCCGGCCCCGGTGACAACGGCGGAGAGTACTTCCTCATCGACGAGACGGACCCCTCCGACCCCGTTGTCAGCATGGCCTGGCGCACCAAGTTCCTGCGCCAGTACTTCGCCTTCGTCAGACCGGGCGCCGTGAGGATCGGCGCAGGCTCGGACGACGCCAACATCGAGCCCCTGGCGTTCATCAACCCCGGCGGGAAGTTCGCCGTGGCGCTCAAGTCCAATGGCGCGGGGACCTACTCCGTCAGGGGATTGCCAGCGGGCACGTACGGGCTGACCTACACCACCTCTTCCTCCTACGCGGTGGACCTGCCGGACGTCACCATCGGTCTGGGCGGCGCGGTGTCGGGCAGCATACCCTCCACCGGCGTCATCACCGTCTACGAGATCGGCCGGGCCCCAGCCATACTGGTCTCCCCCGAGGGCGCGAACGTCCAGCTGGACGAGGGCGCGGCCCAGAACTTCACCGTGACCCCCCTCTACGCCGACCCCGGCAGCTTCTCCTACGAGTGGGCCCTGGACGGCGTGTTCGAGACGGGCTGGAACGAGACCTGGTTCGAGTACGCGACGGACTTCGAGAGCGAGGGGACCCATCAGGTGGACATCACCGTGAGGGACGTGCGGGACCCCGGCCTCTCCACCACCTTCACCGGGTACGTCCAGGTGCTCAACGTGAACCGACTCCCCGAGATCCTGGACAGCGAGCCGGACCCCCTGTGGGTGGTCGAGGAGACCACCGACGGTACCGTCCTGTTCTCGGTGCAGGCCAACGACCCCGACGGGGACGGCCTGACCTACATCTGGTACGCCGACTCGTGGGAGGTCTCGAGGGGGTCGGAGCAGACCTACACCTTCTCCTTCGACCACAGCTCCGCCGGGGACCACGTGATCTCCGTCACGGTGACCGACGGCGAGGACTCTGTGACCGAGTCCTGGACGCTGCGGATCCTCGACGTGGACAGGCCCCCGACCATCCTCTCCCGGGACCCGGGCGAGGAGGTGACGGTGGAGGAGACCTACTACGGCTACCTCTACCTGTCGGTGGAGGCGTGGGACCCGGACGGGGACTACCTCAGCTACCAGTGGTACCTCAACGACTACGTCCAGTACGGCGAGTCCCGGTCGACCTACACCTTCCGCTACAACCACGACTCGGCCGGCGCCCACAGGGTGCGGGTGGAGGTGAGCGACTCGGAGAACGTGACCAGCGTCGGCTGGCTCATCACCGTGCTCGACGTCAACCTGGCGCCCACCATCGACTCGGCCTACCCCTCCTGGAACCTGTACTACTGGGAGGAGGACAAGGGCAGCATCGAGTTCACCGTCTCGGCCAGCGACCCCGAGGGGGAGGAAGTGACCTACGAGTGGCGCATCGACGACATCCTCCAGCAGGACGAGACGGAGACCAACTACACCTACCGCTACGGCTTCGAGTCCTCGGGCGACCACGAGATCAACGTGAGCGTCAGCGACGGGGAGGACGAGACCTGGTACATCTGGACCCTGGTGATCTACGACACCAACCGTGCCCCCATCGTCGAGGGCGGTGATCCCGACCACGACAGGAACATAAGCGGCGTCAAGCCCCTGACCATGGAGGTCATCGCCATCGACCCGGACCTGGACAACCTCACGTACACCTGGTACATGAACGGGACCTACGTGGAGGGCGCCTCCGGGCCCATCTTCATCTTCGACCCCGAGGAGGTCCACGGCAACTACACCTTCTACGTGATGATCTCCGACGGTCGGGGAGGTTACGCCGGCCACGTCTGGAACGTGACCGTCGACCCGACCCTGGACGACGTGCCCCCCTGGGAGTTCCCCTGGTGGGGTTACCTGGTGGTGGGCCTGATCGCGGTGGCCATGTTCGTCGGTCTGCTGGGCTGGGCGATGATGCGCGAGCAGGAGAGGTACAGGCAGCAGGGACCCCGGAACCCCTGATCCAGGGCCATCTAGTGACCGTGGTCCCTGAGCACGTTCGAGATGGCGAACCTGCCCCGGCCGAACTCCCCGGTAAGTTCCTGAATGGCGGAGGCCTTCGTGTGGCCCTGGGCCCTGAGGCCGTCGTAACGTTCAAGCAATCGCTGGACCTCCTCATCGGTCCAGCTCTTGCCTTGATTGAAGAGCCTGTCACCCTCCGGGACCCGGAGCTCCTCCAGCAGGCCGCCGGGCTCGACCCCCTCCATCCTCTGGACGCCCTCAGCGAAGATCCTCTCTGAGACCTCGAAGCCCACGAACCTCCGGTCCAGACCCACGGCCACCCGGGCAGTGGAGAAGCCCCCCATGAACAGGTCGCACACCAGGTCGCCCTCCTTGGAGGAGTACTGCACCATCTTGACCAGCAGCTCGGTCGGGAGCTCGTTCTTGTTCTTCCTCCGGCCGGGCTTGTACTCCCGGTTGATGACCCACACGTCCTCACGGTCCCGGTAGTTGAGGGAACCGCCCTCGCCGTCCCTCTCCTGGGGTCCGAAGCGGACGTTGGCATTGAAGGTCCTCCTACCGGGTCCGGGCCTCTCGTAGTACAGGATGTGGTAGTGGGAGGAGATGTACTTCCTCCTCGTGTGGACGCCGAAGTTGTACCTCCAGACTATGTGGTTGACCTCCCGGAGGTCGGTGGCCCGGAGGGCGTCCAGGATGTGATAGAGGTTGGTGTAGCCGGACACGATGTAGATGCTGCCGTTGGGCCGGAGCATGCGGGCGGCCTCGGCGACCCATGCGTGGGTGAACTCCCCGTACTCCTCCGCCGGGACCTCCACGTAGCCGTCCACCACGAGGTCCTCGGACCTGTTGTAGTGCTTGTGGAGCTTGTCGCCTCCGATCCCGTAGGGCGGGTCCGTCACGATGAGGTCGACGGAGCCGTCGGGCACGTGCTGGCGCGCGCCCTCGACGCAGTCCCCGTGGTGGAACAGGTTTCCCCCGATGTCCGCTACCTTCACGCACGGTAATGGGAATGCCTGAGCTATATGGTTTTCTACTCGACCCCTCCCCTCGCGGCCATCCACACCGGGCCCAGGAGCACGTAGCCGGACACCAGGGCCAGGGCGAACACGGCCATCGCCCGGTAGACGTCGTCGGTCCCCGGGACCTCCTGCTCCTTCATGACCCCG
>JAUVRF010000124.1 GCA_030597775.1 Methanobacteriota archaeon
CAGGTCGATGACGAAGACGTGGTGCACCATGGGATCACACCGCCCTCTTCACCTTGACCTTCACGTGGAAGGACTGGTCTGCCGTGTTCGTGGAGTATCCCCTGCCGGTGAAGAACAGGCTGTTGGGGGTCGGGCCTCCGTCCTTGACCAGGTCGTTGACCCAAGCACCGTAGTGATGTGACATGGCCACGGTGTTGGGCTCGATGCCCTCGACGAGCTGGACCTTCGCCTTGACCCTCCTCGTCTCGTCCGTCACCGAGTTGTGGGATTCTATCCACACCTCGTCATCCTCGTGGCTCCCCTTGTGCTCCGCGGTCCGGGTGTTCATGACCAGATGCTGGTGGGGCTCGATCTCGTTCATGTGGGCGAACATCGTCGCCCTCGACTGCTGGTATTGGATCTTCCTGTACGCGATCAGCACCAGGTCGTACTCGCTGGGGGAATCGTCGAAGGTCAGGGACCGCCAGGTCGGAAGCGGTGTGTAGTCCCGCCAGTACCCGGGACCCGCTCCCATGCTGTTCATCTGGTCCCTGGCGCGGGCCAGGGAGTCGCCGTAGAACCTGTGGCGAACGTCGTTCGGGGTCCTGTCATCGGGGGCCGAGTAGATCTCCTGGGGAGGCCGGTTCTCGGCGGTGATGCCGTTCTCCTCGAAGAACCGGACGCCCTCCTCGATACCACGCGACCTGGCCCAGTTGCTGAGGATGGTGCGAACCTGGGGTTTCGCATCCACGTCGAGCCAGAAGGCGCTCTGGAGGTTGAGCATCTGGTTCAGCTGGTTGATGTAGCCGTCCTCTCCGTACAGGACATCGGCCGCCTCGGCGATGTTGATGATGATGTTGGGATACATCATCGACCTGTACATCGGTGTGATGGCGGGAAGACGAAGAGTCGCCGCCCTGGTGTACATGGTGCCCACGTCGAGGGGACCATCGTACTCCTCCAGAGTGGCCGAGGGGAGGACCACGTCGGCGTAGTGGTCAGCCGTCTCGTTGAGCCAGGGGTCGATCACGGCGATGAACTTGTACTTGGAGTAGGACTCAATGATATCAGGCTGGCTTGCGGCGTCGATCAGGTCGTTCGATGATCTCACGATCAGCACGTCGGGAGTGTAATCGACCTCGAACTTGTTGGGTGAGTTGACGACCTGGGCGACCACCGAGGGATTGGCCGAGTTCAGGGGGTAGAACTTGCTCTCCTTGAGGGTGATGTCGTAGGGGGGCTCCCTTATGTTGATGCTGTCGTACTTCGGGAAAGCGTCCGAGGTCTGTCTGATGAACTCGGAGTGGACCCCGCCCACGGCGTCGATCGCACCGAGCAGCATGAACACCTGGACCGCGGCCCTGGTCGCCTGGAATCCCAGCTCCTGCTGGGTGACATGGTCCGCCGTTGTCCCGACGGGTCTGAACACGTAATCCCTGGCCTCTCCCTCCGCGCCTCCACCCGCCCCCTCGAAGGGGTCTCCATGGCATGCCGCGTAGCACGGCTTGGCCTTCGAGGGGTCAATCGTGATCTTGCTGCCGATGACGGCCTGATGTCCCAGCTCCTCGCCGATGGCCTGGATCTGGGCCGCTTGGATACCCGTGATCCCCTCGGCCCACTCGGGATCGTACTGCTTTGTTCGTTCCCGGTAGATCGAGAACGCGGTCCTGTAGGTGGTCCCGTCGACCTCCGCCTCTCCCTCCAGCTGGGTCACAACGTGTGGGTCGTCGAAGTCCTTCACCTCGCCGGAGACATCGATCACCTGTTCCTTGCCGTTGACCTTCAGGAACAGCTCGTCATCCTTGACGAGGAACGGAGCGTTGGTGTACCCGACCATGTACTCGTTGTCGATGTAGCCCTTCTCCAGAAGCACGTTCGCGATCGCAAGGAAGAAGGCCATGTCGGTCCCGGGCCGGATGTGGAGCCACTTGTCGGTGTGGGGCCCCATGCCCCCGAGCCTGGGGTCGAGGGTGATCACCGTCATTCCCCGCTCCCTCGCACCCATGAACTCCTGCTGATGTGTGAGCCAACAGTGCTTGTTGCCGCCGGAGCCGAGCATGTCCCAACCCCAGCTTATCATGTAGTTGCAGTACCTGCAGTCGGGCATCAGGCCCGCGTTGTAACCCAGGGTGTAATCGTTGGCCCGGTGTCCCGCGCCGGCGGTAAGGCCCTCCTGGTCGAGGAAGGTCACCCCGGTGGTGTTGATGAACGCCTCGTCGAAGGTGGGTTGTTCACGCCCCCTTCCCTTGGACCACACAACGTACTTGGGGTCCTTGTCCATGGCCGTTCGGATCTGGTCTCCGACCATCGCTATCGCATCGACCCATGAGGCCTCCCTCCAGCGCCCCTGGACGCCCTTCTCGTTGATCCGGATCAGGGGGGCCTTCACCCTGAAGGGGTCGTAGGCGCCGATGAGCTGGGCCTGACCCTTCGGGCACAGCTTCCCGCTGTTCTGGGGGTGCATGATATGCCCCTCGAGGCGGATCATGCGACCGTTGTAGCGTCGGACGTTTATGCCGCAGTTCTGCGTTCCCACCCAGCAAGTGGTCGGATAGAAATCCTCACCGGGCAATAGTGGGGGTCCGTCCGGATCGACCACGGGTGTATGCTTCTCCTCGAGAAGAGGCAAGAACTTCCCCAGGGAGTATGCGGTGGCTAGGGCTCCAGCGGTGAATCCGCTGATCCTGATGAAGGTCCTCCTATCCATGTCGGACATCTCGACACCTTTGGGATTCCGTTTGGCTAATACAATTGTTTGATAAATAATTTATGGACCATCTGGACAATTGGCCCTTTATTTATCAATACTCTCGACATATGTTCCCACCATTGGACAGAGGACCGCACAATCATCTGAAGGGTTCCCGATGGGATCCCTGGGCCCCCGCGGGCTCCGTTCCCATAGCTCATCCTCGCACAGGACCCGTCGATCGACCCGACCGCTCCGCTAACCTTCCTCTCGCTATGGAGCATCATCCTTCGGACGGTTCATCCCCCCCGGGGGAACACACGAGTAAGATAAATGTAGATTAAAGGTATATACATTGCTCAAGATAGGCAAGGAGCGATGGCAAATGTGTAGAGGTTGTGTCCCCGGACAGATCGACCGATGTCAACTGTCCGACGAATGACGACGGATGGCGACGGATTTCCCGCGGATAGAAGAATTCTTATATATTTGTCCAATGATATCAGGTAAAATCGGAAAGGAGTGGATATGTCCGATGTTCGATGGAAAGGTGTCGTACGACTGCCCTGGGGACGAGTGCCCCCACGACCCCACCGGAACAAATGCCCCTCCCTTCCAAACCGAGGTGCACCGATGAAGTACAGGATATCCCTCGACAAGGGAAGGGCCCTCGTGGTCCTGTTGGTGATAATGGCACTTATCGTCGGGACCACCCTCGGCCCCGAGAGCAACACCTACGGCGCGGGCGCCCCCTCGTCCAAGACGCTCCAGTCCCTCAGGGTCTCGGAGCCGCCCGTCCTGGACGGCATCGGCGACGATGCCGTGTGGGCGAATGCCATCGAGGTGTTCGTGACCGTGAAGGGGGGCAGCGCCAACGGTGACGTCATGCTCAAGTCCGTGTACACCGACACCGACATCTACATCTATGCCGAGTGGGAGGACCCCACCATGAGCATCACCAGGGGCAAGGGAGCCTGGGAGTACCAAGCGGTCGACGAGAACACGTTGAGGTCGGCAAGGACCAGCACTCCCCCCGTCATCGACGGTGACGGCTCGGACAAGGTCTGGGAAACGGCACTTCCACTCGAGATCAACCTTGAGTTCGGGACCAACCCGGGTGACATCACCCTCCGTTCGCTCCACAACGACACCCACATATTCACCCAAGCACAATGGAACGACCCCACCTTCAGCGTGTCGCGCAACTCGTGGGAATGGAACGAGGGCTCCGGCTCCTGGGACACCCTGGAGGGGCTGGAGGACATGGTCAACCTGATGTGGGACATGGACACCGCGGGCTTCGACACGGTCGGTTGCATGGTGACGTGCCACATCGGGGAGGCTTGGTCGTACCTGGACGTGCCCGGGGACGTCTCCGACCTTTGGCACATCATGGCGAGCAGGTCGATGCCCGCCACCGAGGCCACTCAGGTCTCAAGCCCGACCGTGGTCGACTTCGAGGCCACGTCATGCGAGTTCCAGCTTCTCGGATACGCGGACGACACCAACGTGGTGTACGATCCGAACGGGGGACAGTTCCCCACGGGAGGCCGGACCGGTGACGAGGGGACGGCCCCCTATGCCCTCAACACCAACGCATCGGGCGAGTCCCCGATGTACCTGGAACGGGCGCCCTCGGACTGGCTGGACGCGATGGTCCTCCAGCAGGAGGAGGTGGACGGTGGCGAGACCGTCGTGGCCGACCCGGCCGACCCCGGCTTCTCCGCATCGGATGTTGCCGACGCATGGGCAGCTTACGTCGCCATGGACGCCGTCGTTCCCATGAGCATCGTCACGCCTCCCTCGGATTCGCGGGCGGACATCGAGTCGGGCTCATCCTGGAAGGACGGTCTATGGACCGTCGAGACCGTGAGGTCGCTGGTGACGGGCTTCGAGGACGACGTTCAGTTCGATGATCTGTCCAAGACCTACTACTTCGGCGTCAGCACCATGAACAACACGGCCGGCAAGGGCCATAACTACGTGACCCGCCCGCTGAAACTGGACTTCCGGAACGACTTCATGCACCTCGAGGAGGGCTCCGAGGACCGGATAGTCCTCCTCTGGGAGATCACCCCCCTCGAGGGCTTCGCTGCCGCGGGTTGCTTCGTCAAGTGCCATCCCGAGCACGGGACCGCGGGCGCCTTCTTGGAGAACGAGGGCGAGCTTGGTGACATGTGGCACATGAAGTCCGCCCGTTCGTTGCCTTCCACTGTTTCCTCCCAGGCGGATGACCCGAACATCGACGAGAACCACCAGGCGACCAGCGGGACGTTCTCCTTCCACGGATTCGAGGACGACAAGCTGCTGACCTACGACGAGGAACCCCACGTGGGTGACGGCGGTCGCCATGGTGACGAGGGCTCCCCCTCGTGGTTCGCCAACAAGAACCCCGACGGAACCAAACCCCTTTACGTGGAGCGGGCACCAGAGGACTATGTGGACGCCATGGTGCTCACCGAGGATGAGATAGAGGCCGGTGAGGCCCTCGAGGTCGCCACGGCGAAGGCGACCGACCTGGCCGACGCTGCCCTCATCTACGACCTCTTCAGTGCCATCATCCCGGAGAACGTTCTCCGGGACCCGGAGGGCAGCAGGGGTGACCTGGACCAGGCCGCGGTCTGGTCAGATGGCATATGGTCCACCGAGATCCGTCGTGCCCTGGTGACCGACAACGAGGACGATGTGCAGTTCGACGACTTCGCGAAGAGCTACCGTTTCTCATTGGCCTTGATGGACAACTCGGGCGGCGACGACCACAGCACTCCAGGGACCGATACCCTCCTGCTCAGCCTGTACGTGCCTCCTATCGCCTACAAGATCGAGGTGGGACCGATCGAGGACAGCAGCGGTGAGCCCATCGAGGGTGCCCGGGTGGTCCTTCAGAGGAACCTTGGTTTCGCCTTGGAAGGAAACACCTCGGCCAATGGTACGTTCTCGATAATCGTTCCACCGGAATGGACCGACAGCACTGTTTTCAGCAACGTCACCAAGGATGGGTTCCAGGACCTGTCATTTGCCGGGACAATCGACGACGTGGGCAGTTTCTCCCCGATGGACGGGACGTACCCTCCCATGCTGAAGGAAGGGGAGAGCATCGGTGAGGAGACAACACCTGGACCGGCCTTCGCTATCAAATTGCTCGCGATGCTGGGAGCCCTGGTCGTGACCGGTCTCGTCCGGCGAAGCTCCAGGGGACGGCCCCCGGGGACAATGAATATAAACGATGGTGTCAGATTCACTCAAGTCATCGGTGGCCGGGATCGGAGGCACAGGGCGACAGGAAGTTGGACGAATGTGGAATGATTCGAGGAAACACGTGAGGTTCGTCTTGGTGAAACCCCACAATCCCGGCCATTCATAATGTTGAAATACCGACATCTAGATACGTGAGAATGGGATTAGAGGTCCGGTCGAACCTCGATAATGGAGAAGGGATGAATATGGAACCCAATG
>JAUVRF010000315.1 GCA_030597775.1 Methanobacteriota archaeon
CCTCCGCGACCACCGAGCTGACCATCGATCCCGTCCCAGAAACGGTCCTGGCAGAGGATGTTGGACCCGATGTCGATGCCACGTCCCACGAGGTCGAGGATGCTGCCATCATCAACCTCGAGAACGCCCGGGAGTTCAAGGTCGGTAACGGCAACGGCCAGGAAGAGGGACCCGAGGAATGAAGGCGACGCCGGATCGTTGATCGATACCGGTGGCTCACCCCTCGTTGGCCAGGTAGATGGCGTAGGTGCCTCCGATGAGCACGGCCATCTCCAGGCCCTCGGCCATGAAGTGCGTCATGTCCTCGAGGTAGGTGTGGTACTCCCACGAACCGGAGCCCCAGAAGTTTGTCGTCGCTATGCCGGATAGGGCGAAGGGCATCGAGTCGCTCCCCCCCTCGCCGGGATGCTCCATGAGCGATACGCTGTAGTTGAAGCGCTGCTCCAGGTCGGGTCGGTCCTTGTAGATGTCATCGATGATCGTCTCTATCAGGTCGAAACGGTCCTTGTCATCGGGGGTGACCCAGCCCTGGTTCCCCCTCTGGAGGTTCACGTGGGGCATGTCGAAGTTGAGCATTCCCACGCAGCTCCTGTTGATCTCCTCCTGGTGGGCCTCGACGTAGTTGAAGGAGCCGAACAGGCCGTCCTCCTCGGCACCGAAGGTCATGAACCGGATGGTGCGCTCCACCTCCACCTCGGAAAGCTGGTGAGCCAGCTCTATCACGGTGGTGGTCCCGCTTCCGTTGTCGACGGCACCCTTGCCGACGTACACAGAATCGTGGTGGGCGCCGATCACGACGAACTCGTCGGTGTCGCCGGTCCCCTTCACCTCTCCCACGACGACGTGGACGGTGCGCATCCCGATCTCCACGTCCACGTGGATCCGGAGCTTCGCGTTCTGGGCGGCCAGGATGGTGTCGCCCGCGTCCTTGGACAGCATGATGAAGGGTATGTCGGGGTACTCGGGGTCGGGCCAACTATCCGGTTGGCGGCTTCCCTTGGATATGGGGACGTAACCTATGTTCTCGTGGATGTCCACGTTGTGGAGGATGAGTGCCGTCACACCAGCGTCGTGGGCCACATCGAACATCTTGTAGTTGCTCACGCCGGAGGTGTCGACTATCGCGGCCCTGCCCTTGGCGGGGGCGAAGTGGGACTGGTCGGTGCCGTTCCCATCTATGCCCACGTATTCCATGTCGTTCCGGAATGTGGTGGGACCAGATCCCTGGTCATGGGAGCCGGAGTAACCCTGGACGACGAAATCCATCTTGTGCTCGAAGGTCACCGGAGTTCGGCTGGGATGTGGGATCATACCCAGAGGGCCGTTCGTGTAGTACACCAGTTGCAGGGAGGCGCCCTTGACCTCGTACTCGACCTCGGGATACTCCTCGATGTGCACGTTGCTCAGGCCTGCCGCCATGAACTCGCTGGCGATGAACTCGGCCGCCTTCTTCTCGTAGATCGTGCCGGTGTGTCGGGTCGGCCACGAGGTGAGCTGGGTCTCGATCGCCGTGACGCGGTCCGCATCGAACCCGATGTACTCGCGTTCGCCGTACTCGCCTCCCGCCCAGCTGATCGTGCCCGCCCCGATGGCGGCGGCGATGAGGCTGCTGACGACGATGCGCACCGCCATGTTCTTGGTGCTCGACCGGGCCCAGCCCAGGACCTTGCCGGGCCTCCAGCTGCGCACGCTATCGACAAGTCTCACGACCATTGAAAACGTGCGCCTGGCACATATACGTTTGCCCGTAGGCCACCCATTCCCTGGCGACCTCTTGGCCCAGGGTATGACGAGCCACGGCATCGCACACCGCCAGGTCACGGTAACCGTAAACTTATTACCCCTGGGCATACCATGCCATCATCCGCGACCCTTGTCGCGGTCCAAGGGAGGAAGGAGGCAACGGCCGGATGGGTGAGGCCAATGGACGTAGACTGGTGAGGCTCTTCCCTACGTTCCCCGTTGCGATCGTCGTCGTGGGAGAGGGGGATGCGTCAAATCCGATCACGCTAGCCATGGTGCACGTCTTCTCCTTCGAACCGCCCATGGTGGGTATCGGTATCAATCAGGGAAGGCACTCTTACGACCTGCTCAAGGAACTGCCCGAGTTCGTCCTTGCCCTTCCTCGCCACACCCAGGCCACCGAGACCCTGGCCGCAGGCTCCCGTTCGGGAAGGGACGGGAAGAAGTGGCCCCATGTCGGGCTCACCCCCGTCCCGTCCAAGGAGGTGAGGCCCCCGTCGATCAGCGAGTGCCCCGTGAACCTGGAATGCCGGGTGGTCGAGGAGATCGAGACGGGCGACCACGTATGGTTCATAGGTGAGATCGTGGCCCATACCGTCGAGGACGGGTACGCCCCGGACGATGCGATGACATATTGGGGCGGAAAATTTAGGAAGCCCGGGGACGTTGTCCTGCTCCGTAGGTGAGCACATGGATGTGGAGGAGGCTATTCGAGACCGACGGAGTATCCGCAAGTGGGCGGACAAGCCCCTGGAGCGGGAGACGCTGGAAGACCTTCTGGATTCGGCCAGGCTCGCCCCCTCTGGTCACAACGGTCAGAGGTGGGAGATCATCGCGGTGACCGAACCGAGCCGGCTGAAGCAGCTGGTCCCCATGTGCCACAACCCGCGTCACGTTGGGGCGGCCGGTGCGTTCCTCTTCATCATCTCGGACCCCGATTCCAAGTGGATCCACGTGGACCCGGCCATCGCGTTGGACCATCTCACGCTCCGGGCCCACGAGATGGGCCTCGGGACCTGCTGGATCGGTGCCTTCAACGAGGGGCGCATCCGCACGTTCCTGGCCATCCCGGAGAAGAGGATCTCCGTGATAGGCATGACCGTGGGATACCCCGCGGAGACCCCCGAACCGAGGACCAGGCGTGACCTGGAAGACCTGGTCCACTGGGAGAGGTACTGACGTCGTGACGTCGGGCCCGACTAGCCCAGGAGAAGTTCCCTGAGCTCTGGGAAGCTGTGCACCTCGTAGTCGGGCTTCGGCCAACCCTCCGGCAGGGCCTTCTTGAAGTGATTGGCCCACACGAAGCGCATGCCCGCGTTCATCGCTCCCTGGTGGTCATGCTCGAGGGAGTTCCCGACCATCAAGGCCTCCTCGGGGGCCACACGCAGGCCCTCCAGGGCCACCTCGAATATCCGTGGGTCCGGCTTCGAGATGCCCATCTGGCCTGAGACCAGGATGACCTCCATGATGCGAGGCAGCTTCACCTTGTTTATCTTCCGCCACTGCGGGTCGGTCGGTCCGTTGGTGATGAGACCCAACGGATAATGCTTGTCCAGCTCCCTGAGCACCTCGCAGGTGCCCGGGAAGGTCCGGAG
>JAUVRF010000552.1 GCA_030597775.1 Methanobacteriota archaeon
GAGGTGGACGGCGGTGAGGATGACCTGCTGTCCAACCCGGTCTTCCTGGGGGCCATCGGGCTCGGTTTGATAATCGCCGTGGTGGCGATCTTCTTCCTGTTGAAGGCCCGTGATTGACGGGGACAGTGACGGGAGTAACGGGGACAGGGGATCAGGACACTCCCTTGGACGTCCCTCCGGCCAGCCTCTCCTGGGCCAGCAGGGCAGCTCCCGTGGCCGTGACGGTCTGGGGCAGTTCCGGCACAGCCAGCTTCACTCCCAGCTCCTCCTCCAGGGCCTGGATCATCCCGATGTTCCGTGCAGGTCCCCCGTCGAAGAACACGACCTCCTTCACCCCGACCTTCTTCGCCATCGAGGCCAGGCGGCGGGCCACTGCCTTGTGGATCCCCGCCACGATGTCCTCCTTGCCGTAACCCTCGGTGATGAGGGTCGCCACCTCGGACTTGGCGAACACCAGGCAGGTGGTGGTTATCGCAACCGGGTCCTTGGAGGTCAGGGACACGGGTCCGAGCTCGTCCAGGGGGATCTCGAGCACACGGGCGAGGACCTCGAGGAACCTGCCAGTGCCCGCGGCGCACTTGTCGTTCATCTGGAAGTTGGCGATCTGGAGGTTGTCATCCAGCGCGATGACCTTGGTGTCCTGGCCGCCTATGTCTATGATGGTCCGCACCCCCATCTCCCGGGCCACCCAACGGGTGCCGGCAGCGTTGGCGGAGATCTCGCTCACCGTGCTGTCGGCGGTGGAGGCCACCCGTCGACCGTAGCCGGTGGACACGGTGTACTCAACGTCCTCCCGGCTCAATCCACCCATCTCGAGGGAGATGTCGAGGGTTCTGGCTGCGGTGGCGTCGTGGTCGGGTCCCGTGGGGAGGATGGCATGACCCACCACCTCGTGGTCGCGCATCACCACGCACTTGACGTAGGTCGAGCCCAGGTCCAGGCCCGCGGTGACGGTCAACCCACCACCCCCTGGTCACGACGGGTGCTGGGTGCCAGTATCGCGGCTCCCAGGGCTCCGATCAGGTGGGGGTCATCGGGCACGACGACCCGGTGGTTGATGTGCTCCCTCAGAAGGTCGACCACCTGCTCGTTCCGGGCCACACCGCCCGCGAACACCACATCGCCGCGAACGGCCAGGGTCTTCGCGAGGGAGGCCATGCGCTTCGCCACCGCGGTGTTGAGGCCCGCTATTATGTCGGACTTGGACTGGCCCCGGGCCACCGCGGACACCACCTCCGACTCGGCGAACACCGTGCACGAGCTGTTTATGGAGGCCGCGCAGAGCGAGGCCCGCCCAACGGCTCCCATGTCGGACTGGTCCACGTCAAGGGCGAAGGACATGGTGTCCAGGAAGCATCCGGTACCCGATGAGCATTTGTCGTTGGTGCGGAAGTTGGTCATCATACCCCACTCGTCCATCTCTATCACCCGCACGCCCTGGCCCCCCGCATCGATGACCAGTCGCACGGGCGCGTGGAGCAACTTGGCGCCCCAGGCGAAAGTGGTGAAATCGGTCTTGGTGACGTCGGCGAAGCCCACCCGACGCCTGCCCTGGCCAGTGGCCGCTATTCCCTTCACGTCGGCAATGCCGATACCCGCGTCCTCCAGCAACTGGGCCAGCATCGATTCGGTGAGGCCGGGCACGTCGGTGGTCGTGGCCTCGACGGCCCTCGCCAGTACACGGCGGTCCTCGCCGACCACCAGGGCCTTGGTGAACAGCGAACCCACATCGAAGCCCACCCTAACCATGCCGGAACTCCCTCCTTGCCTGTATCATCTCGACGAAGGCCTCCACGCGGGTGCGGATCTGCTCCACGTCGCCCTCGTCGTACTCCGACTCGACCTTGAGAAGGGGGATGCCCGCCCTTCGGAGGGC
>JAUVRF010000249.1 GCA_030597775.1 Methanobacteriota archaeon
GGTCACGACGTGGCTCCATTGAAGAACGTGGCGATCAACATCACGATCTTCCAGATCATCGTGAGCCACGACCACATGATCGAGGGCGCCATCGACAACCCGATGGTTGGCAAGCCCTACGAGTTCTACTTCAGGATATATGTGGCGGGCATCGAGGTCTGGTCCGAGACCATCGTCACGTCCGATGACGACCACGCCCTCAATCTCACGATCCAGGTGGACATCCCCGACGACCTGTGGGAGGTCTCGATCACCATATCGTTCTGGGAGAACGACACCGCGGAATCCAGTGGGCTCAACGCCGACGACCACCTGGATGTGGACGGCCTCTCCGACGACCTGGACTGCGACCTCACCTACGACCTGATCCTGGGAACGTGGAAGGGAGATACCACCGATGAGGTCACCGATGGGAAGACGGACGGGTTGCCCACGGACCCGGACCATCCGGACGGGGCCATTCTATTCGATATCAAGGTCGTACCGGTCTGATCGACGATAGAGTGGGTAGCGCACCGAACGCGTCAGCTAGCAACGGGGTCGTGGGATCAGCACTCGGGCGACCTGTCGGGATGCCCCTCCAGGGCAGTTCTGCCGATGTACCTGGCCACGATGACCGAGGGTGCCACCACGCTGTTGGCACCCACCTTCTTGAGCTTGGGGATGTTCTCTGGCAGGCTGGCCATGGCGATGATGAATAGATCGGGGCGGATCTCCTTGGCGGTTATGACGATGAAGGCGTTCTCCGCATCGTCCTCGTGGATGGCCACCAGGGTCTTCGCCTTCTCGATCTTGGCCGACAGCAGGGGCTCCTCCGTTGCGGGGTCGCCCAGGACGACATTGACGTTCTCCTCCTGGAGGGACTCCACGTAATCCCTTTCCCTCGTGACCACCACGAAGGCCTGGCCTCGCTCCTTGAGGTAGTCGATGAGTAGGTCCGTCTCGCTGCTATGCCCGCATACAAGGATGTGGTCCTTGAGGGGCGTTTCCTGTATCCTTGAAAGCACGCCAACAACTCCCATTAGCCTGCGCTCTATATACGGTCCGAACAGAACGCCGACCGCGCCGAGGAAGGCTGTGATGCCCATCACCATGAGGCCTATCGTGAACCACTTGCTGGCATCGTCCTGGGGCTCGTAGCTGGATCCACCCAGGGTGGTGATGGTGTCGAGAGTGTAGTAGAGGGCATCGGTGTAGGTGTCTATCCCGTTGCCCTTGGCATCCAGGTACCCGCCATGATCGCTGAGGTACATCGTGCCGATGGCCCCCACGAAGATGACCATCGCCAGGGCGGCGAAGGCCAGGGTCTGCCTGGGTCCGAAGCCGTACTTGGTGGTGATGGTGAAGAGACCGCGCCTCAGCCAGAGGTACACCATCAGCAGTATGACCAGGATGGCGGTGGTGATGCTGGTGAAGGTGCCCTGGACGACCCCGGCAACAAGGGCGAAGGATAGCAGGAGCATGGTCATCGTCCACGCCTCCTTCTCCCTGCGGATGAGCCGGAAGCTCAGGAATATGATGAGTATACCGATGAGGAGCATCAGCGTGCTCCCTAGGGCGAGCATCTCTGGAGGGATCCCGGGGATCTGGGTGCCCGTCAGGACCGAGATGGGGACGCTGAGCACCACCGCGAACCCGAAGATCAGGATGACGATGGAGACGACGTACAGGTCCGGTGCGGTCCTCCTGATAAGTCTCCAACTTATCTTGCGTCCCTTGGGCTTCGGCATCTCCTCGGGTGCATCGAAGTCATCAGTTTCGCCGCTCAGCGATACTATGTCGGTGTGGATATGGTCCTTACCAATATCCTCTTCCCTCGCGCTGTCCGGGCTCCCCGTCATGTCCGGCCAAAATCCACAGTGGGCAGATAAATACCTTTGTACGGATGGACGCTCGCATGAACATCACGAGATGGATCTCATCAGAGCCAATCTCCCCCATCCTTCCCGGTATCGGCGCGGACGAACTCGTCGGCATCAGCACCCTCGGCCAGTAGCTCCCGGGCCCTCGGGCCGAGTCCTGCCAGCAAGCGAGCTCCCGCCAGAACGGCATCTTCCATCGAGCCATAGCGGCCCTGCTTGACCTCGGCCTCCAGCTTCGCCACTACCCAGGGAGGGAGCGTCACGGTCACCTTCATGGTCGTCATATCGGTCCTCTGGGCTATATCTCTTGCTCGCCCGTCGGGACGGTCCTCCGATCTCAGTAAATGGTCACCGCGCGGACACCCCACGCTACGGCGAAACCTATTTCATGGACCCGGAGCTGGAATACAATGGACCCCTAGGAGGGTCCGGAGGTCTTCCCATGGAACAGAAAGTCGCCAGCGTGGCAAGGGTTGTCGAGGGCATGCATGTGACCGACGGTGCGGGCGTGCATCTCAACCGTATCATCGGCTCTTACGAGCTGGGTGACATAGACCCCTTCGTGCTCCTGGACGAGTTCCGGAGCGATGACCCCGACGACTACATCGCGGGCTTCCCATGGCATCCCCACCGGGGCATCGAGACCATCACCTACATGGTCGAGGGGGCCTTCCGTCACGACGACTCCAAGGGCGGAGGTGGGGTGCTCTCCACCGGCGAGTGCCAGTGGATGACCGCGGGTGCCGGGATCCTGCACCAGGAGATGCCCGAGATGAAGGAGGGCCACCTCTGGGGCTACCAGCTGTGGCTGACCCTGGCAAAGAAGGACAAGTTCCTTCCTCCCAGGTACCAGCGCCTGACGGACGATCGCATGCCCACCGTGGAGCAGGACGGTCTCACCGTGAAGATAATCGCCGGGTCCTACGCCGGGAACCCCGGACCCGCCGCGACCTCGTACCCCATCGACTACTTCGATGCGAGGCTTGGCCCCGGTGGGAGGTTCGAGCACACGGTGACCGTGGAGCAGGACAAGTTCCTCTACGTTCACAGCGGTGCTGTCGTGATCGATCCCGACGGCGAGGCCGTGGAGGTGCGCAAGGGACATCTTGCCATCCTGGGAGAGGGTGTCGACGTGGTCATCACCGGCAAGGAGGAGGGATCTGGCCTCCTGTTCCTCGCAGGGGTTCCCCATCGGGAGCCGATAGTGAAGGGCGGTCCCTTCGTCATGAACACGCAAGAGGAGATCCAGCAGGCCTTCGAGGACTATCGAAGGGGGACCCTGTTCTAGCTGGGCTTCCGGGCACGCACCATCTCCACGACGGGCTTGTCCCATATCCGCTTGGATTCCACGATCTCGAGGCCCGCCTCCTCGAACAGGCCCCTCAGGTCCTTGGTCTTGAAGTTGGACCAGTACTTGGGCTTCCCGTACTTGATGACCCACCGGGACAGCTTGAGGTACTCGATGGGCCCGGAGTCCCCGTAGGCGTACGTGAAGGAGATGAACTCGCCCCCGTCGCGGAGGACCCTAGTTCCTTCCTTGATCGCCTGGAGGGGTTCTGCCATGGTCTGGAGGCCGTTCACGCACACCACCTTGTCGAAGGACCCGTCGGCGAAAGGGAGGCTGTACGCATCCTCCACGAGGAAGGTGACGTTCTCGAGGCCCGAGGCCTCCAGTTTCCCTTCGGCCACCGCTATCATGTCCTCGGAGATATCGATACCCACGATCGCCGACACCCTGGGGGCGATGTGCAGGGCGATGTTCCCGGTGCCCGTGGCGATATCCAGCACCATGTCGTTCTCGTTGACAAGGCCGGTCATCCCTGCCTTGAACGCCTTGTACTGCTCCATGAAGGCTGCGCGGATCCAGTCGTCGTACTGGGGAGCTACCTTGCTCCAGAACCTGACCTCGTCCCGCTTCCTCTTGTCATCGACGGGTGTAGGTTGCGCACTCATCCGAGTGTATCCAAGACGACCCGTTAGAAGTAATTGGTCACTGA
>JAUVRF010000429.1 GCA_030597775.1 Methanobacteriota archaeon
CCCCGACCATCGTGCACCTTCTCATGATGGACCTCTCGTCTGCCCAACCGGAGGTTATGGTGATGGAGGGATCGTCAAGAGGAGACTCGACGAACAGTTCACAATCAACCAGCTCTGTCCTTCCCAGTGTCCACTTCCCGAGGGGTATGGTCGTGTTGGTTTCCAGCAACTCCTGAATTAAGATCGGGAACGATAGGTTCAGAACGGACACCTGGCTCAGCTCGACGGAGGCCGACGGTCCGTGGAGTCCCACGGGGGCAAAGTCATGAGGCGATGTGCTCTCCGGTGGTATCTCGATGGAACCTCTGTCCATCCTCAGGGTCGCACCTTTTCCGAGCACTATGGTCAGCGGGTCGGCCTCATGACTCCACATGGTGAGATTCCGGATGTCATCAAGGTCGAGGATCGCCCCGTCACCGAGACTGATGTTCCCAGCGAGGGTCACGTTCCCCCGAAGGACCCGGGCGTGACCGGTGACCTCCCAGTCCATCCAAGCCCCATCGGAGCACAGGATGGCATTGGTCGAGTTCATGATGTTTCCATCAAGGAGGTGTACTCTGGACCCCTCCCAGGCCACTATCCCCTCCCTCTCCATGCCATCGATGTCGCAATCGGAGATGGAGGCGGTGGATCCGGTCAGGACCCTGATGGCCCTGACCGAGCTGACGAAGGTGCAGTCCTCGATGATTGCCTGGGCGGTGAACAGTTCGTAGGAGGGTTCGAAGTACTCGAAACCTACTTGGACACATGTTGCAAAGACGCCGTCGAAGGTGCTCCGGACTATCCGACCCTCTGTCCCCCCGTGGAACACCACCCCGTACAAGGTCTGGTCGTGGAAGGTGCAATCCTCCACCGAGGTGCCCCAGGTCACGATGCCGTAGGCGTTCTCGAAGGTGCAGTTGCGGACGGGCGAGGCGATGACCCCTTCCGCGAAGTACAGTCCCGTCAGCCCGCCCAGGAACGAGGTGTCCTCCACGACCGCGTCGGCGGTGCCGACGTACAGGGCGAGCTCCTTCCAATTGGGGCGCAGCCCGAATGATGGCTTGCCACACTCCTCGATGGATGAATCCCGGATCTCCAGGGTGCAACCGTCCTCCACGACGAATGTCCAGGCCACGTTGGGCCGTGAAGAGCCCACGGTCGAGCCCTCGATTATGTGTATCGAGCCCCCGTTGTCCACGACCAGGCCGTGCTCTCCGGCCTCTATGTTGACAAAGAGCAACGTCGAGTTCGAAAGGGTGAGGTCACCCCCGTCGGTGACCCGGAGGTCGCCCCTCAACATGATCACGCCCCAGTCACTGATCATCGTCGTGTCCCTTACCGTCCAGTCACCATCCCCCAGGGCAGGAGGGTCGGTCTGCGCCAGGGCGCTGCTCGAGAGGACCAGGGCCAATATGGCGAAGGTGAGCGACGCCAGGGTGAGGACCAGGACCTTTCGAGAGGCCGTCATTCCTCCTCACCCCCCAGCTCAAGGCGTCTCATCACCAGGTATACAAGGACCAGCAGGATGGGGATGATGACGAGGAAGATGTAGACCTCCCAGGGATTGGGCCCCTCGGGCACCACGGACTCGTCCACGCGATACACCAGGACCTGGATCTCCCTCTCATTGCCTATGTTGTCCACCGCCCTCACGACGATGGCGGACTCGTCCACGTAGACGGGGTACTTGATCGAGAACCTGCCATCCCTCAGCAGCACGAGACTTCCCTGGATGTACACCCTGGCATCCTCATCGACATACCCAGTGACCTCGACCCATTCCTCGGTCGTGTTGATGTCCAGGCTCGAGGTCAACCGGAGATCGGGAGGTGTCCAGTCAGCCCAGATGGTGATGTTCGCCCAGGTCTGGTGACCGTATATGTCCTCGACCAGTATGGAGAAGCCGTTCTCACCCTCCTGCAGGTCGACCTGGAGAGACCAGTAGCTGTTCTCATCGATGTCCGCCAAGACCCTGTTGATCCTGACCGTCACGTCCTCGTTCCGCGATAGCCGTCCGTGGAGCAACACGGAGGACTCCCTGGTCATGGTGCCGTCCGCCGGTTCCGGGGGAGACATGGCGATCGGGGTCGTCTCCACGTGGAGCACGATGGTGTGGACCGCCTCGTTACCTGCCAGGTCCGTGGCCACGAGGTCGACCAGGTGACGACCCTCCGGGAGCGTGATGTTGAAGGAGAAGGTATCGCCCTCCACCTTCCATGACCTAAATGCTGAATCGATCTTCACGCGCACGGTCTCTGTTCCGGCGCCCGCGTCGAGGGCCGCTCCGAGGACCCAGACCGCGTTGGTCCGGGTCCAGATCTCGGTCTCCAGTGGAGCCCCCATCTGGAATACGGGCGGTTCGTCGTCCTTGAGGTCCAAGACGACCGTCTGGGAAGAGGTCAGGTTGACCACCACATCCACCGTGTAACCTCGGAGGTCGGCGAAGGCGGTGTGGGGCCCCAGGAGGGTGATCGACCCCTCCTCGTTGATGGAGGCCAGGAGGACCATGTCCCACACCATGCCAGCACCATCCGGGGTACCGTTGGCCACCGGCACCTC
>JAUVRF010000202.1 GCA_030597775.1 Methanobacteriota archaeon
CACCGTCGTGTGCTCGCGGTCGCCCGAGGAGGCCCTCACCCTCCTGCGGGAGCTGCCAAGGGATTCGAACGTCGTGGCGGCCAGCGGTATCGTCGCGTCGGTCACGGACACGGTGGGTGACCTACCAGCCCTGGACGTGACGGATGAGGCGTCGCTGAGCCGGCTCGCAACGCTCGTGCTGGGCTGATGTGTCCAGAGGGATGGAGGTGCCCTCAGTACTCACAGGGGTCTTCAAAGGCCCGAGGGCCTCAAGCCGCCAGAGGTCATCATCGGGCGAGGTGTCTACCCACCTCATGCCTCATAAGTCCACCGGCACCCGGTGATAACGAAGCCCCAGCTCTTCGGGTCCATGACCGAAGGCCAGGGCAAGCATCTCGGAGATGAAGAGCACGGGAAGGGGAGCCTTCAGCCCCACCTTGTCAACGACCTCCTTCTGTCCCATGTCCATCTGCACGTAACAGGTGGGACAGGGCGTGACTATGTGGGTGGCGCCAGCACCATCGATGGCGGCCATCAGGTCCCCCAGCATCTTGTCCGCCACATCTGCGTTCGTCCGGCGGACCACGTTGCCACAGCACATGATCAGGTCGGTGTACTCAACCGTGGCGGCGCCGACCCACGAGGCCAGATCCTCGACGATGCGGGGATACCTGGCATCTGGGAATGGGGAGTACTCCGAGGGCCGGGTCAGATGGCAACCGGGTTCCGAGGCGACCACCCAGTCCGTGAGGGGCACCTTCACGCGCTCGCGGATGGCCTTCTCGCCGACATCGTGGAGTATGCCCACCAGATGATGGACCTCCACGGTGCCCTTGTACTCCCGGTCGACGAGGGCCAGGTCCTCGTTGACCACCTCACGGAGCTCATCGTCCTCCTGGAGGACCTTGTTCGCCTCGTTGATGTTCGAGAAGCAGCCGTTGCACTGGGAGAGGAGAGGCAGGCCCCTGTCCTCTGCCAAGGTGATGTTCCTTGCGTTCAGGGTGAGCCATGCATGCTCCGAGGTGCCGCGCAGGGTCGTGGGGTCGACGCAGCAGCTTGTGCCCTTGAGGTCCTCGTGCGCTATCCCCAGGTCGTCCAGGACCAGCTTCGTAGCCTTCTCGAGGAACGGTACCCTGGCAGGTATGAGGCAACCGTGGTAGAGGGCGTACCTCACCTCCGCCATCAGTCCTCACCTCCATCTTCCATCAGGGGAGGGTACCTGGCCCGCTTGAGGAGGATGCGGACCTCATCCATCGCCTTCGGGTCTGCCGCCGTTGTGGGCACTTTCCCCAGGCCCATCTCCTTCCGCATCTTCCGCGTGAAGCCAGTGACCGGGAAGGCCATGCCGGACCTCGAGAACTCCGCGGCCACCTTGTTGATGCCCTCGGGGGCCATGCCCATCTCGAACAGTCGCTGCCGGACAACTCTCACGATGGAGGCGGCGTGGACGCCCTGCTCGCAGGCCTCGTTGCAGTTGTAGCAGGCCAGACAGGTCCAGACGCTGGCACCCCACTCGTCCAGGTTCTCCCCTTCCATCAACCTCTCCTCGTTGACCTTCTGCCGGGGGGAGTAGTCGATCTGGGTCGCGAGGGGGCAGGCGGAGGTGCACCGTCCACACTGGAGACAGAAGTTCATGCGGGTGCGGTCGAGCCGCTCCCACCTCGGGTCGCGCTCATCGACGCTGGCCATGGGAACCGCCTCGGGTATCGCGAAGCCCGTCTTTACCGTTTCTGCCGCCCATGCCGATGGCTCCCATCCCATTGGAAAAAAGGGTGGGAGAGGGACAGATGCGTCGAACCCGCCTTTAAATACCCTATTTAACCCCTTTTTAACCCCTTTTTAAACAATACTTATTAATATAAAAGGTTCCATAGCAGGCGTGCTGGCCTATGTTAGAAGAACCGACGATTAAAATAGAGAACGTTGTGGCCACCTCCACCATCGGTTCTGAGTTGAACCTGCGAGCGATAACCCTCGCTCTCGATGGCGCGGAGTACGAGCCCGAACAGTTCCCGGGCATCGTGTACAGGATCAAGGACCCCAAGACGGCCACCCTCATCTTCCGCTCCGGAAAGATCGTCTGCACCGGTGCAAAGAGCGTGGCAGACGTCAAGAGGGCCATCAAAAAAGTGGTGCAGCGGCTCACCGAGGCAGGCTTCGAGGTCAACCAGAAGCCCGAGGTCGTTGTCCAGAACATCGTAGCGACCACGGACCTCAAGAAGGTGCTCAACCTGAACACCATCGCCATATCCCTCGGCCTCGAGAACGTGGAGTACGAACCCGAGCAGTTCCCAGGCCTGGTCTACAGGATCGAGGAACCCAAGATCGTCGCCCTCCTCTTCGGTTCCGGCAAGGTCGTCTGCACCGGTGCCAAGAAGAAGGAGGACCTGGCCCTCGCGGTCAAGAAGATCCAGACCGAGCTGACCAACGCCGGTCTGCTCTGAACACCCTTCCCGATAGACGGCGCGCACCAGCGCCAGGTTCATCCTGCTAGTTGTAACCATGACGATAATTACTTTAATAGACGAGCACATGGAACCGCCTACCGTCAAGGGGTTATGCTAGGTGGCGTCAGCTGGTACAGAGGGGCAGGTCCTCGACGAGGACATCCCCCTCGAGATGTCCGTTAACAACGAGGCGTTCTTCCTCGCCGACGTGGAGCCCATGGGAGTGGTGGCCGAGGTCATCCGCAACGACATGGGCGACAGCCTGGGTATCGTCGTCTACGACGACATCACGAAGCAGGTCCACAGGTTCAGATCGTCCCAGCTGGTGGTGAGACCCGACGGGAACGTTACCGTGTTGCCCTCCTGGTTCCGCAAGAGCCGGGAGATCCTCCGGAGCATCGAGCCCATGGAGCAGTCCATCCCCTTGATCCGGAAGGCCAAGCGCAAGGGGATGAAGCTGACCGAGGAACAGGCCGCCCAGGCCACATCGGAGGCGCCAGCGGATGTGCAGCGCTTCATCGATGAGGCCGTCATCCTACGTTCACAGCTCATCGGCAAGCTCCACCGACTGTCCGAGAAGCAGAAGGCCGCCCAGGCCCAGCTCCACGACCTGGCCAACCCCGGCCTCTTCGACCGGACCCCCGAGGCGGACCGGGTCCTCATGATCGCCACCTTCAAGCGCTCGAACCGCTTGAACGAGCAGACGATCCATGCGATGCGGGACTTCCTCATCAGCATGGATACGTCCTACCTCTTTCCCAAGGACCCGAGGTACCGGTCCCTGTTCAAGATGGAGGAGTTCCAGGCCGTGGAGGAGGCCACCCCCGTCCTCGAGGGCGAGGAGTTCGAGACCTTCGAGGAGGAGGAGGTGGCAGAGTTCGACTCCTTCGACGAGGTGGAGGACTTCGCATCCGTTGAGCAGGTGGAGGAGTTCGACACCGTGGAGGACTTCGCGCCGTTCCCTGACGGGGCCGAGACCCGACCGGAGGCACCTCCAGCACCGCCGATCCCGCCACCGCCACCGCCGGCGGCAGCTGCCGCCGCGACGGTACCGTCGTACGACCATGTGGAGGCCCTCCCGGACGATGACGAAATGACGGTCCAGCAGCAACCCTCCCTCATGACGGTGGGGGGCCCTGGCTGGACCCCGCCGCAGCCAGCGGGAGCGATGGCGCCACTGCCGCCGCCAGCACCATATGCCACGGGCATGCCGCCGCCACCGCCGGGCGCGACCCAGGTGCCACCACCGGTGCCGATGCAACAGATGGATGCCCTGGAGGCCAGCGCCCAGAGGAAGATCGAGGGGGAGCCGGCGGCCCCACAGCCCGTCGCCAAGAAGGCGGGCCTGCTGGGTCGTCTCAGACGGGGCAGGGAGAAGCAGGCAAGACCTCCCGCCGGCGCCGTCGCAGCGGGCGCCGTGGCAGGGGGGGCAGTGGCATCAGCGGCCTCCAAGGACGTGGAGGAGTTCGCCCCGGTAGAGGAGTTCACCCCCCTCCAGGCCACAGCGCCACCTCCGGCCCCGCCGATCCCCAGGGCAGCGGCCATGCCCCCGCCACCCTCGATCCCACCCCCACCAGCGTACACCCCTCACGTGGACACCTTCCAATCCGTCGATGAGTTCGAGACCTTCTCGGAACCCGCTCCAGCCGCGGCGTTCGCGCCAGTTCAGGCCGCCCCGGTCGCTCCACCGCCCGGGGCACCGACCGTTACCCCGCAACCCTTACCCGCCCCAGCACCGGTCCCGGCACCAGCACCGGCCCCCATCGCCGTCGCGGAGTTCGAGACCTTCGAGGAGGAGGAGGAGGTAGCGGAGTTCGGGGAGGTGGTAGAGGAGGAGGTGGACCGTCCACTGGATGCCGAGAAGGACATCGATTCCATCCTGGCCATGGCCCTGGGCAAGGCGCCCGCGCCCGGTACCCGGCCCACGGCGAGACCCGGTGAGCGTGAGGAGCTCGGGTCTCCCATGAAGTCCCTCATGTCCAAGACGAAGTACCGCAGGTCGTGACATTGGGAAAGACTGATTA
>JAUVRF010000554.1 GCA_030597775.1 Methanobacteriota archaeon
CCTAGACATCGTCTTCGCCAACGAGCAGGACAACGGCCAGGATTACTCCATCGATTCCTACGTCTACCTTGGTGACGGCACCAGGGGACTTCCCAGCACTCCCGACGTGAGGCTGGCCACCACGGGCGCGGTGTCGGTAGAAGTGATGGACCTGGACGGGACAGGTTGGAAGGACCTGGCCTTCGCGTGCCAGTTCGACGGGACGTCCTACGAGGTGCCGAGCCGCGTCTACCTGGGCAGGGCCTCGGGATGGGCCAGCACCCCGGACATACTGCTGCCCACGGTGGGCGCCTCCGACATCGTTGCCGTCCATATGTTCAACCCTGGACAGGGGGGCTACCGAAGCAACGCGATCTCCCTGAGAAATCCCAGGGACTACGACGTGTTCCACACCTTCAAGTACACTGCAAGCCTGGGGCCCGGGCAGTCGGGCACCCTGCAGATCGTGGACTCGGATACCACGGAGGTGCTCGCGGAGACCCCGCTCATGGACGGCGATAATTCCTGGTACCTCGGTGACCAGTTCCGGGTGAAGGAGCACAGCTCCATCCAGGTGGTGGTGGTGGTCGTCCAGGGCCTCGACGTCAGCGGGGCCTTCGCCCTCGACGACCTGTGGCTGAACTGGACGCTGCGTGTGGAGGAGCCCCCCCTGGTCCTGGGCATGGAGCTGACCTCGCCCAGCGTCTATCGCACCCAACGCGTCAAGCTCATCCTCAACGGCACGGACGAGTACGACAGTCCCGATGAGCTGACAGTGGAAGCGCGCCACAGGCTGAACGGCACCACCCAGTGGAACGATCACATGTTCGGAGATTTCAGCTTCATCGATGACCGATGGCAGACGAACGTCCTGGCCCTGAGGGTGATCCCCGTAGGGATGTACGACATCGAGGTGACGGTCTATGACACGGACAGGGGTCACTCCGAATGGATCCAGTTCCCGAATGCCCTGGAGGTCCTCAACAACATCCCAAGCGCTCCCAACGTCACGTTGACACCGGAGCAACCTCCTACCTACGTGAACCTGTACGTGGAGATCACCAAGCATGCCACGGATGTCGAGATAGGGGCCCTGACATACCATTACAAATGGTACATGGACGGACTGCTCGTCCCCGACGTCACGGGGGACAACCTGCCATCCGAGTACACCGCCAAGGGCCAGAACTGGTCCGTGGAGGTGAGTGCCTGGGACGGCGACGACGAGGGACCGCGGGCAGCGGCATGGGTGGTCATCCGAAACGCCCCTCCATCGACCAACATGGACCTTCCCGACCCCGGCATCGACGAGGACACCACAGACTCTGACTGGCTCGACCTCTCCACGGCCTTCGAGGACCCGGATGGGGACCCGCTCACATGGTCCCTGGCATCGCAACCGGAGCACCTGGAAGTGATCATCGACCCGAAGACGGGCAAGGTCACACTCACTCCGGAGGAGAACTGGAACGGCCAGGAGAACATCACCTTCGTCGCCTCCGATGGAGAGGATACCTCTTCGCAGACCGTCACTGTCTACGTGACGCCTATCAACGACATCCCGATGTTCGCGACGGTGAACGGGGAGTCGGTCAGCGAAGGGCCCATCGAGATCACCATCAATCAGGGCGCACTCCTCAAGATCGATGTTCTCGTCCTCGACCCCGAGGGGGACCAGCTGGTCTTCGACGTTAACACTACACTGTTCGAGGTGGACGGCTCCACCGGCTCGATCAGATGGCAGCCGGAGAACGATCAGGTCGGAACCCTCCGCTTCGCCATGACCGTGTGGGATGTGGTCACTCCCTCCGCGAAGGTCACGCTGGACTTCGTCATCGTGGTGGAGAACGAGAACGACCCCATGGACGACCCGAGGATCACCACGCCCCAGGA
>JAUVRF010000402.1 GCA_030597775.1 Methanobacteriota archaeon
CATAGTGGACAACTCGGAGCCAGAACCTCCTGTCCCCGACGAGCTGGAGGACTTCACCGTCGAGGCCTGGGATACCCCTGAGGGAAACATCTTCGACAACATCAAGTTCCCTGGGGAAGAGGTGACCACCACGTTCAGGGCGTTCAACGCCACCGGCGAGGTCCTCAACAAGCGAATCAACTGGTACCTCGTCGACAGGGACGGTTTCTTCGACACCAACTACACGCTCTTGGATGGAGGATATGTGGTGACCGATGCCAATGGCGATTTCGACCTCACCTTCGAGGTCCCACCCAGCGACACGAACGGTTGGCTCATGTTCGAGGCCAATATGTGGAACTCCGAGGACGGAAGGGAGTCGAGGATGGATGTCACCGAACCCCTCCTTGACGCTGGGTTCTTCCCCATCAACGAGAACATAGAGATCACGGTGGACAGGATACACAAGGACACTCCCGTGGAGCTGCGGGCCCGCGTTCCGCTGCCCGAGAGCTACTTCACCGGCCACTCCCTTGCCGTCTTCGACAAGGAGACGGGCTCGACGACCTGGGGCCAGCCCATGTCACTGGGACCCCAGAGCGATGACTTCCCGATAGTACCCCTCCAGAAGATGGGTCCCGATATATTCGGTATCGACAAGCAGTTGCCCGAGTTCTTCCCAGAGGACCAGGACGTGGCCTTCATGGTCATGAGCGTGGACCTCATCGCCTTCAAGATCGAGATGAACTACGTCATGATGGGCTACGGCGAGTCGACCACCAAGGGAGTGGACGCCTACCCGGTGGAGGCCGAACCGGTCCATGCAGGCAACCAGGGATACCTGGAGGTGACCGTGGAGAACACCGGCGTCGGGACCGACACCTTCACCATCACCCAGGAGTCGGGTCCGGACTGGAACGTTCCAGATGTGGACACTGTGCCCCTCGGGCCTGCTGAGATGTCCAACTTCTCTGCCTACGTGAACGTCCCCGCGATGACAGATGAGGGGCGTTACTACTTCAACCTCACCGTGACCTCGGAGACCGACCCCTCAGTGAACAAGACGGTGGAGACCTACATCGACGTGCTGGTCAACGGAGTGGAGATCCGGGTGGATCCCACGGAGACCGACGCCTTCCGCGAGGAGACCGTGAGCTTCATCCTCACGATCAACAACACGGGACAGGGCGCGGACACCTACGATATCGCACTGTCAGGTCCGATCGAGGCCTGGGCCTCACTGAGCAATTCCCAGATCACCGTGCCAGAGAACGGCGAGGCCGAAGTCGTGGTGCAGGTGGACGTGCCGGACGATGCCGACCAGGAATCGTACTGGTTGAACGCCACCGTGACCTCCTCCGACGGCATGATCGGCGAGTCCATCACGATGACCGTGAAAGTCCAGGTGGACGGGGTCGTAGTGGATGCACAATCCGACCTGGTCGAGACCTTCCCGGAGGACACCTTGAGCATATTGTTCGACGTGACCAACACGGGACAAGGGAACGACATCTATACCATCACCCTCGAGGGCGATCCCGCCCAGTGGTCCGTCCTATCCGACGAGACACTGATGATCGCCGAGGGCGAGACTTCGCATGTGCTCGTCGAGGTCACCCCGCCGGGGGACACCGACGAGGCCTTTTACGACCTGACCCTGGTGGCCACCTCCTCCAATGGTCTGACCAACGACAGCGCCATGACCACGATCTTCGTGCGGGTCAACGGCATCATCCTCACCTGCGAGGAGCCTGTGAAGACGGGTTACCAGGGTGGCCAGGCCGAGTTCGTGATCACGCTGGAGAACACCGGGCAGAACCGGGACGTGTACACCCTCTCCCACGGGGGGGCGGGCTGGGTGGCCCTCATCGTCTGGGACAGCCCGGTGGGCGTGGACGAGGGCGCCACTGGCAATGTGGGAGTGACCCTGACCCTTACCGACACCATCGCCGAGGGGATCTACAAGATGACCGTGACGGCGACCTCGGAGGATGGCGTGACCTCGGATTCCGTGGAACTCACGGTCGAGGTGGTCGTCAACGGCCTCTCTATCAGCCTGGAGGAAGCGACCGTCGTCACCGAACCTGGCAAGACCGTGGAGTGCATCCTGCTCATCGAGAACACCGGAGAGGGCCCGGACACCTACACGGTGTTGCTGAGCAACACCGTCGCCAACTGGACCGACGAGACGGAGATCACCATCACCGTGGCGGAGGGCGAGACGGGAACGGTGACCATATCGATCGTGGTCCCGAAGGACGAGAAGGGCCCGGATGCATTCCTGAACATAGACGTCCTCTCAGAGGACCCGACCTTCAATGCGTTCACCCAGTTCCAGGTCGTCATCAAGGAGAAGGATGACGGAGCTGGTGGCATCGGAATATTCCTCGTGGTCGCAGGGGTGGCCGTCGCTGTCGTCCTGATCCTCATAGTGGTCTTCGTCATGATGCCCTCCAAGAAGGAGCCGGGCCTTTAGGCCAGCCCCAGCACCTCGAGGTACACGAACCCCGACGAGGGGTCGTAGCGGACCATCGCCCGAAGGTCCAGCCTTGTCCCGGGCTCGAAGATGCCCTCGCTGATGTCGGGACCCAGCTGGGCGAATGCCGTCACGTCGCCATCGCCTTCCGGTCCAGTGACGATGCACCACAGTGTATCGCCATCCAGGTCCTCCATCGGCCAGGTCGCCCCCTCGACCTGG
>JAUVRF010000052.1 GCA_030597775.1 Methanobacteriota archaeon
AAGACCTGGTCCACTGGGAGAGGTACTGACGTCGTGACGTCGGGCCCGACTAGCCCAGGAGAAGTTCCCTGAGCTCTTCGAAACTGTGCACCTCGTAGTCGGGCTTCGGCCAGCCCTCCGGCAGGGCCTTCTTGAAGTGATTGGCCCACACGAAGCGCATGCCCGCGTTCATCGCCCCCTGGTGGTCATGCTCGAGGGAGTTTCCGACCATCAAGGCCTCCTCGGGGACCACCCGCAGGCCCTCCAGGGCAACCTCGAATATCCTTGGGTCCGGTTTCGAGATGCCCAGCTGGCCTGACACCAGGATGACCTCCATGATGCGAGGCAGCTTCACCTTGTTTATCTTCCGCCACTGCGCGTCGGTCGGGCCGTTGGTGATGAGACCCAACGGATAATGCTTGTCCAGCTCCCTGAGCACCTCGCAGGTGCCCGGGAAGGTCCGGAGCATCTGGTCGTAGATATGCTGGAACTGAACGCAAAGGTCCAGGAAATCATCCTCGACGGGAAGACCCACTATCTCGAAGGACCTGGAGAATCGGTAGGCGCGGAACTCCTCCAGGTTCACGTGGCCCTCCAGGTGGAGGGTGTAGAAGTCCTCGAACAGTCCCATGTAGACCTCGTGGAGCGCCTTGATGTCCACCCCGTGCTCCTCGCAGTTGTCCTTGAAGGCTATGTCGAAGGCTATGTCCGCGGTCTCCTGGAAATTCGTTATGGTGTCATCCAGGTCGAAGATCAGGGCATTGACGTCGGGGACGGGCATCGGATGCGGGCAATGCACCACGGATATATCAGGCCACCGGCCCCTTTTTCATCCCAACCCGGATATGCCGGGGGAAAACAATTTATACCAGCCAGCCGTTCGGTTGTGTTGATGCCTGACACAACCGGGGAAGAAGAGGCCGATGAGGACCCCGAACTTCTCAAGATCCGGCAACGCAAGCTTCAGGAGATGATTACTTCCATGTCTGACAATGGCACCGACACCTCTGACTGGCCATCGACCCCGATCCAGGTGACCGATGACAATATCGACGAACTGTCCACCAAGTACTCCCAACTGGTCGTGGATTGCTGGGCCGAGTGGTGTGGTCCCTGCAGGATGCTGGGCCCCACCATAGAGGAGCTGGCCGGTGAGATGCAGGGCAAGGTCGTGTTCGGCAAGCTGAACACCGACGAGAACCGTAAGATCCCCCGCCAGTACGGTATCATGAGCATCCCGACCATCCTGTACTTCAAGGAAGGCGAGGTCGTGGGCAAGACCGTCGGCGCCCTGCCCAAGGAGTACATCGTGGAGGCCATCGACCAGGCCTACGCCGAAGGCAGCTAGGTCCCATCGACCCCCTCCGCACTCACAGTCCCTTCCATCCGTAGACCGTGGTCCGTTCCCATCACCCTATCACACCCACCCCAGCTCTAGGCCTAGCATAACGCCTATAAGTCCGTCCTCCCATTACGCCGCCCTCGGGTGGATTGAACATGAGGCACGACTTCCTTGACGAGCTTGGGATCGAAGAGGTCAACCCCGGCGCTGGCTGGGGGAAGGACAGCTGGATCGACGATCCGGATGCGAGGACCATCAAGTCGATATCCCCGATCGACGGCGAGACCATCGCCAGGGTGCGTCTGGTGAGCGCAAAGGACCTGGACATGGTCCTCTCCAGGTCCCAGGAGGCCTTCGAGACCTGGCGCGTGATGCCGGCTCCCAAGAGGGGCGAGGTCGTTCGAATCCTGGGCGAGGAACTGCGGAAGAAGAAGGACCCCCTGGGCAAGCTGGTGACCCTGGAGATGGGAAAGATCGTCCAGGAGGGATGGGGCGAGGTCCAGGAGATGGTCGATATCTGCGACTTTGCCGTGGGACTTTCCCGCCAGCTGTACGGCAAGTCCATGCACTCGGAGCGACCCTTCCACAGGATGTACGAGCAGTGGCACCCGTTGGGCGTCGTGGGCGTCATCTCCGCCTTCAACTTCCCCGTGGCGGTCTGGGCGTGGAACGCCGCCATCGCCGCGGTGTGCGGGGACACCACCGTCTGGAAGCCCTCGTCCGACGTGCCCCTGTGCGCCGTCGCCGTCCAGCACATCGCCAACGACGTGATGGCGAAGTTCGACCTGGAGGGCATCTTCTCGTACGTGGTGGGGCCCGGACGGGAGGTCGGTGAGAAGCTCATCGCGGACCCGAGGGTACGCCTGGTCTCAGCCACGGGCTCGACCCCGATGGGCCAGCGCGTCGCGGAGGTCGTTTCGACGCGCCTTGGACGCACCATCCTCGAGCTGGGTGGGAACAATGCCGTCCTGGTGGATGGGACCGCGGACCTGGAGATGGCCGTCCGAGGCGTCCTGTTCGGAGCCGTCGGCACCGCGGGTCAACGCTGCACCTCCACCCGGCGCGTCATCATCGACAAGCAGGTCTCCGGCGAGTTCGTCCATCGTCTGGTAAAGGCCTACGAGAGCATTCCCATCGGCGACCCGCTGGACGAGGCGAACCTCATGGGCCCCCTGGTCCACCACGGTGCCATCCAGGATATGGCAAACGCCCTGGAGAAGATCGCACAGCAGGGCGGCCAGGTCGTTTACGGGGGCGAGACCATCGACAGGCCGGGCTGGTACGTCAAGCCCTGCATCGTGCGGATCCGGGGTGACGCTCCCATCGTGCAGGAGGAGACCTTCGCTCCCATCCTCTACATCAACGAGGTGGGCTCGGTGGAGGAGGCCATCGCCATGAACAACATGGTCCCCCAGGGGCTCTCCAGCGCGATGTTCACCACCAACCTGCAGAACGGTGAGAAGTGGCTTTCCCACGTGGGCTCGGACTGCGGCATCGCCAACATCAACATCGGCACCTCGGGTGCAGAGATCGGCGGGGCCTTCGGGGGAGAGAAGGACACTGGTGGCGGCCGCGAGTCCGGTTCGGACTCTTGGAAGCAGTACATGAGGCGGCAGACATGCACCATCAACTGGGGCGAGGAGCTCCCCCTGGCTCAGGGCATAACGTTCGGCGATGAGTGAGTGGGCAACGTTTATCAATGGCCATCCGCATCCCGCCGGACAAGGGCCCGTAGATCAGCCTGGTAGATCGTCCGCTTTGCAAGCGGGAGGCCTCGGGTTCGAATCCCGACGGGTCCACCAATTCCTCTCGAATATGGGCCACATGCTACTTGCGGCAGACGCCTGAACGTGCCTAATGGCCGGTAATATCGATCTAACCTTCGTTTCACCTGGAACCAGAGCTCGGAGGATATATTATTCATTTATTTTAAGGAATATTCCGGTTACCCTAAATTTCATTAACGAATTGTCGCTAATCGTGAAAATATTTCACATTCTCAGCAGTTTCTCTGAAGAAACTTTAATATACGCCGTGTCCTATACAGCGGTTTGTAAGGAAGCGGATGGGATCGCTTGAGAAAAATGGATGATGTCGACCAGAAGATCCTCAGGATCCTGCTAGTGGACGCATCCGTCGGTCAGGAGACGATAGCCAAGGAGGTCGGGACCTCCGTCGGCACCGTCTCGAACCGCATCAAGCGCATGAAGGAAGAGGGGATCATCACCAAATTCGTCCCCCACGTCAACGCCCAGGAGCTGGGCTTCGACATCTGTGCCCTCGTGGACATCCGGATCCAGGGAGGCCACATCGAGGAGGTCCAGCAGGCTTTCGTGGAGCACAGGAACGTCTGCTCGATCTACGACATAACGGGCGAGTACGACACGATGTTCGTGACCAAGTTCTGCTCCACTGAGGACCTGAACACCTTCGTCAAGGAACTGGCAGAGCACGAGCACGTGCAGCGCACGTCATCCAAGCTCGTGCTGAACATCGTGAAGGAGAGCTTCGCGCCCAGCATCTGAAGCAGAGTACATACGTGACATACGTGTGCGGAGGAGGAGAGAAACATGGTCAAGGGCAGCACTCGGGAGTTCTCGATCTTCACAGGTTGCCTCATACCGAGCAAGTTCCCGTTCATCGAGATGGCCAGCCGGCGGGTGTTGAAGGAACTTGGGCTCAAGGTCCACGACATCGACGGCAGTAGCTGCTGCCCGAACCAGATGGCCATCCAGAGCACGGACAAGGACCTGTGGTACACCATCGCAGCCAGGAACCTGGCCCTGGCGGAGGCCAAGGGGTTCGACATCGTAAGCCTGTGCAACGGATGCTACGACACCCTCAAGACCGTGAACTCCAAGCTCAGGTCCGACAGCGCCTTCCGGGACCTGATCAACGAACGGCTCAAGGAGCAAGGCCTCGAGTTCCGGGGTACCATCGACGTCAAGCACGTCCTCCAGGTGCTCCACGACGACGTGGGCATCAACACCATCGACAAGGCCGTCAAGATCCCCCTGGGCCGGTTCACCTTCTCGCCCTTCGTCGGTTGCCATGTCAAGAGGCCCATGGACCACATGGGCTTCGACGACCCGGAGGACCCTTATTACCTGCGGGACCTGATCAAGGCCACGGGTGCCAAGGTCAAGAGGTACCCGGAGCAGGATGACTGCTGTGGTGGCGGATTCTCCATCGGCCGCAAGGACGATGTGGTCCCGGCGGCCCGCAGGGTGCTCCGCTCCGTCAAGGAGGAGGGGAGCGACGGCCTCGTCGTCAACTGCCCCTACTGCTTCGCCCAGTTCTTCGCGGGGGAGCGGAAGGTCAAGGAGATCTACTTCGAGGGGCTGGAACTGCCCATCCTCTACATCACCCAGCTCCTGGGCCTGGCCATGGGGATCGATCCTCTGGAGATGGGGATGCAGTACCACTTCGCGGCCAGCGTGGGCAACGAGCAGGGGCTCGTGGAGCGGATCCGTGGCGAGGTGCCAGAAGGGTTCTACAACGAGGAGGTCACCCGGGCCCAGCTGGAGATCTGCAAGCGTTGCCTCGCATGCACGGACGATTGCCCCGCCGCCATGACCGTCCCGGAGTACAAGCCCGAGGAGGTGTTGGACCTCATCCTCGACGGCAGGTACGAGGAGGCGATAGAACGGGCCGACTTCTGGTACTGCGTGAACTGTCACGAGTGTACCCAGCACTGCCCCCAGGGCTTCGGCATGGTGCGCCTCTGGGTACACCTCAAGAACCTGGCGGTCGAGAGGGGCATCAGACCCGAGGTGCTCGTGCACAGGATGGAGGAGCTGGAGGCTTCCGGCTACTCCTTCACCCCCGACGAGGAACTGCGGGACGAATGTGGTCTGGACTGCATGGAGGCTCCAGACATCGAAAGCTTCAGGAAACTCATCGAAGACGCCACGAGGGAGATCGAATGAACCGACCACTCAACGAACGGGACCCCTTCTACGACCACATCGAGACATCCTGGGGAAAGCTGGGACGCGTAGGACAGGTCGCCACCATCGACGGCAAGAGCGGCCGGCTCGGGGTCACCCTCCCGCCCAACGGCTTCCGGAAGGATATCGAGGCGTGCGGTATCGCCGGTCTGATAAACATCGACGGCACCCGGGAGACGGGCAAGCGGGTGATCGACATGATCACCACCATGACCGACCGGGAGAACGGCCTGGGCGCGGGATATGCCTGCTACGGCCTGTTCCCCGACAACGCCGACCAGTACTGCATCCAGCTGCTCCTCGACGACGAGGTCGCCAAGGAGCGCGTGGAGGAGCTGTTCAAGGCGCGAGCGGCCGTCGTCAAGGACGAGCAGGTGTTCACCCACCAGGTCAGGGGCATGAAGGGCCCCTACCCCCTCATATGGCGCTTCTTCCTGGACGTCCCCGAGGAGAGCATCGCGTCCACCCCCAATATCGGATCCGAGGACGATTACATCGTGGACATCGTGATGCAGGTCAACTCCTCCATCGACGGCGCCTTCTGCATGTCCTCGGGCAAGAACATGGCCGTCTTCAAGGGCAACGGATGGTCGTACGAGATCAGCGAGTTCTACGACCTGGCCGAGCGTTACAAGGGCTACATGTGGCTCAGCCACTCCAGGTTCCCCACCAACACCCCCGGGTGGTGGGGCGGGGCCCATCCCTTCAACATCCTCGACTGGTCCCTCTGCCACAACGGCGAGATCACCTCCTACGGCACCAACAAGCGCTACGTGGAGATGTGGGGGTACAAGTGCACCCTGCTCACCGACTCGGAGGTGGTCACGTACCTCTGGGACCTGATGTGCCGCCGCCACAACATCCCGAAATTGCTGGCCTCGGTGGCCATGGCACCGAACTACTACGAGGACATCGAGCGGCTCCCCCGGGTCCAGAGGGACATCGCCATAGCGCTGCGTGCCACCTACGGGAGGGCCATGATCAACGGCCCCTTCAGCATCCTGGTCGGGACCAACCGGCCCGAGCCCACCATGATAGCCCTCACGGACCGCAAGAAGCTGCGGCCCATGATAGCAGCCACCTCCGCGGACGGGGGCAACACCGTCTTCGCGGCCTCGGAGGAGAGCGCCATCCAGCGGGTGTCGGACACCGGCGACGTGTGGGCACCCGTGACGGGGAACCCCGTCATCGTCCAGCTCAACAAGGGCATCATATGGAAGGGGCTGGACAACCGGCTCGATGCCAAACCGCTGCGCATCGAGGAGGTGAAGACGTGACGGCCAAGATGGATGGCATCCGCATCCCCATGTCCTCCAGGTACAAGGTGCACATCGACCGGGAGAGCTGCAAGATATGCAAGCGGTGCACCGTGAACTGCACCTTCGACGCCATGTCCTTCAACGGTGAGCGCATCATCCCCGAACACGACAACTGCGTCGCCTGCCAGCGTTGCGCGATGATGTGTCCCCAGGATGCCATCACCATCACGAGGAACGAGATGGTCCTGCAGCCCCACGCCGCCTACGACGACCGGATCCGCCGCATCGGCTGGGAGCAGGCCTCCACCGGTGGCGTGCTGCTGTCCTCCTGCGGCAACGACCTTCCATACCGGAACGTCTTCGACGACCTGGTCCTGGACGCTGCACAGGTCACCAACCCCGCCATCGACCCACTCCGGGAACCCATCGAGACCCGGACCTACCTGGGGCGCAAGCCCTCGAAGTTGGAGTTCGAGGAGGGAGAGGACGAGATCGTCCTCAGGACCAGGATGCCGCCCAACGTCCAGCTCTCCACCCCCATCATGGTGGGCCACATGTCATTGGGCTCCATCAGCTACAACGCCCAGGTGGCACTGTTCAAGGCCGCCCAGGAGATCGGCACCCTCGTGGGCACCGGCGAGGGAGGCCTCCATCCCGACTTCTACCAGTACTCCGACGTGATCAACAGCGAGGTGGCGAGCGGCCGGTTCGGCATCAACCCGGACTACCTGAAGAAGGTCTCGTCCCTGGAGATCAAGATAGGCCAGGGGGCCAAGCCCGGCCACGGGGGCCACCTGCCCGGCGCGCAGACCTCCCAGCTGATCTCCGAGACGCGGATGATACCCAAGGGCACCGACGCCCTCTCCCCCTATCCCCACCACGACATCTACTCCATCGAGGACCTCCAGCAGCTGATCTTCGCCCTGAAGGAGGCCAGCAGATACCGGGTCCCGGTGGGCGTCAAGATAGCAGCGGTCCACAACAGCGCGGCCATCGCCTCGGGCATGGTCCGCGCGGGAGCCGACTTCATCACGATCGACGGGTTCCGCGGAGGGACGGGAGCAACGCCCCGCATCATACGCGACCATGCGGGCATACCCATCGAGATGGCCATCGCCACCATCGACCAGCGCCTCCGGGAGGAGGGCATCCGCCACAAGGCCACCCTGTGCGTGGGCGGCAGTATCCGTTACGCCGCCGACCTGGTGAAGGCCCTGGCCCTTGGCGCGGACGTGGCTATGATGTGCACCCCGGTGCTCATCGCCATGGGTTGCCGTGTCTGCCAGCAATGCCATAGGGGCCAGTGCGCCTGGGGCATCGCGACCCAGGACCCAGCGGCATCCCAGCGCATCAATGTGGAGATCACGGCAAGGCGCATCGTCAACCTCTTCCACGCCTGGAACGAGGAGCTCCGTGAGATCTGCGGTGCAATGGGCATCGACTCGGTGGAGTCCCTGGTGGGCAACCGGGACAGGCTGAGGTACGTGGGACCGAACCCGAGGATAGCGGACATACTTGGCGTCAAGCACGCAGGGGAGTCATGGGGGTAGTGATATCATGGCAGGGACACCGAAGAGCTATGCGGACAGGACCGTCGAGCCGGACGAGAGCGCGTATCCCGACGGGGCCGTGCTGGTGAACGCCTGGTCGACGGAGGAGAACAGACCCCTGAGGTTCTACGACCTCAACGCCCGCATCCACCAGTTGGCGGACGAGGGCCACGGGCACATCGTCGTCGTCAACGTGCTGGGCCAGAGGTTCATATGCGCTGGCATGGAGCACAAGGGCATGAAGGTGGACATCTACGGGACCCCCGGCAACGACCTGGGGGTGTTCATGGACGGCCCCATCATCGAGGTCTTCGGCAGCGCCGAGGACCAGGCCGGAAACACGATGAACTCGGGCAAGATCATCATCCACGGCAACGCATGGGACGTGACGGGCCTTGCGGCCCGGGACGGCAGCATCTTCGTGAAAGGGCACGGCGGCTACCGCATCGGCATCCACATGAAGCAGTACGAGGACTTCCGTCCCGAGCTGGTCTACGGCGGTGCCGTCAAGGAGTTCTTCGGCGAGTGCAT
>JAUVRF010000336.1 GCA_030597775.1 Methanobacteriota archaeon
ACGAAGAGGGCGATGGTGAGGGAACCTGCGACCACGGCGGTGATGACGGTGTCGGCCCGAAGGCCTATCAGCTTGCCGACGACGGACATGTTCATGCCGCCCGAGCCCTGGATAGGGATCAGAAGGACGGAGAATATGACCCACCAGGTGCCCCTCTTCCACTGGGGGTTGGCCTCTATCTTCTCTCCCGCCTTCTTCTCCGTCCAGAGGAAGATCTTCCCCACGTAGGGTATCTTCTTGAGGAGGACGAACCACCAGACTATCAACATCGCTATTACGAAATCCACCATGGCCACGGTGAAGGCCATTGTGAGGCCGGAGAAGCCATCGCTCATCCCCCAGGGAACTATCGTCGCGGTTCCGAAGGGCGGCACGACGAAGAGGGTCGTCAGCTCGATCCACCTGGAGGCCATGTCGATACCGTAGATCAGTATGATGAGCATGTAGGAGAACAGGTAGACGCCCGGGGGGAAGAATCCCTTGAAGAGGAGGTGATACCATCGGTCCCCCTCTATCTGGCCAGCGCCGAGGGATTCTGCCCAGGATTTGTCCTCTCGGACCTTCTCCTCCACCAAGTCCTCATGCCTCCATGCGGTCAAGCCTTTGCGAGGGATTTAATGGTTTGCAGGCCGCGGCGGGTCCCTCCGGTCCTACCGATTGTCGCCAAAGTGTACCAGAATTAGTATATATGCACCCCCGCTTAGAATAGTGCAAGAGACCACTGGATGAACGACCATGGGAATCCGCCACCTCTTACCGGCCCCGGGCGCGATGGCCATCCTCCTCATCGCCGTCACCCTCATCCTCCTCCCCACTGCCAGTGCCGAGGCATCTGCCATCGTGGGCACCGTCCTGGACAAGGCCACGGGGGACCCCATCGAGGGCGCCAACGTCACCGTCTCCTTCTCGGGGAACGGCACCGTGGTGGCGGAGCTGCGCACCGACGGTGAGGGCAAGTTCCGCGTGGACGGTCTCTCGAACGATGTCTACACGGTCCACATCGAGGCCGGGGGCTACATCGACAGCACGGGGGAGGTCCTCGGGGATTCTGGCACGTTCGGGGGTGACGAGTTCACCTTTACCGGAAGCCTCTCGCCGGTGACGGGTCCGGGCACGCCCGCGCCATCTTCCGGCATCACGCTGCCCCAGTTCCTCATCATGGGCATACTGGTCGCGGCCACATCCCTTGTCCTCTACTCCAAGATCAAGCGGGAGAACCTGCTCCGCAACGCCATCCGGAGGCGGATCTTCGAGCATGTGGAGGCCAACCCCGGTGCCCATTACCGTGGCATCCTCAAGGAGCTGGACCTCCCCATGGGAGTGCTGTCGTACCACCTCAACGTCCTGGAGAAGGGGGAGTACCTCAAGTCCCGCCAGGACGGCATGTACCGGCGGTTCTTCCTCGTGGGCAGGAGGACCGAGGTCAGGTTCTTCCTCTCGGATGTCCAGGAGTCCATCATGACGGCCATCCGGGACGACCAGGGCATCTCCCAGAGCAGTATCGCAGACCGCATCAACGTCTCCCGCAAGGTGGTCAACTACCACGCGAGGATCCTGGACCAGGCAGGGCTCATATACATGGAGAGCCAGGGCAGGGAGATGGCCTGCTACACCTCCGAGCGCCCTGTGTCGAGCATTCCATAAGTGTTTAATAATCGTCGCGAAAGCGTTCCATTCTTCGTTAATAAAGGGGCGCCCATGGAATGCCACCAAGCATAGGAGCGTCGTGGTAATGAACGCCAACATCCGAAATGTATCGAATAGATCTATGAACGCCATGATCGCGGTCCCCATTATCGCGATGTTGCTGCTGTCCCTCGGTCCCGTGACAGGCCTCCCGGAAGACAATTGGGCAACCGTGAAGGGAACGGTCACCGACATCAACAACGGAGAGCCCATCGTGGGTGCAGAGGTAACGATCTCCTACCATGGCATCGTCAGGACCGACATCACCGACACGTCGGGGGCCTACGAGTTCACGAACGTCCCCATTTGCTTCTGCATGAAGACCATCGACGTCTCCAAGGACGGGTACCGTCCCGAGTCCAAGGACGTCGGGGTCCAGGTCGTCACCGTCGTGGACTTCGAGCTGATGCACGAGGAGATGGAGCATACCGAGGGGTCCGTGAGCGGCATCGTCACCAACGTCGACACCGGCCTGCCCATCGAGGGCGCAACGATGACCCTGGAGTACCATGGTAACACCCTGACATCGGTCACCGATGCCGATGGGGCTTACGGGTTCACGAACGTCCCCATGTGCTTCTGCATGAAGGACCTCTCTGTCGAGGCCGACGGGTACGAGGATCAGGCAAGGCAGGTGGCCGTGGCCGAGGGCACCATCGAGGACTTCGCCCTCGAACCCGAGGACGGTGGGTCCAACGGGCTCTACGGGATCGTCACTGGCATCGTGGCCGATGCAAGTACCAACGAGCCCATCGCCGGTGCCGGGGTCACCCTCGAGTACCACGACATCGTCCGAACGACCGTCACCGACGCCGATGGCCGCTACGTCTTCCAGGACGTCCCCATCTGCTTCTGCACGAAGGACCTCTCCGTCGAGGCCGACGGGTACGAGGACGCCCACGAGCAGGTGGCCGTGAGCGAGGAGACCACCCAGGACTTCGCGCTGGAACCGGCCCCCGACGGTGGGAACACCATCATCCCCTCCGTTCCCGATGGCACCCCGAAGGAGACCACTGGTCTGACCGGGTCCCTGCTGTCCAAGAGCGGGTTGGTCACCATGTCGATAGTGGTTGGCATCTCAGCCATCCTGGTCCTGGTCAGCTTCCTTGCAGCCTCGATGCTGGGGCGGAAGGACAGGGCCTGAGACCCACCCGCGTCCATCCATCCGGAGGGCTTGTCGCAGGACGGGCCCTCCCTGCTTCTTTTCTTTCCCTCGATGGCTCGGACTCTTGTTCCGAACGTTCGTCCAGGGTATTTGTGTAGCGCGACACGGCGTCTCACTGAACTTGGGGGCTCGTTGTCCCCCTCAAGGGCGCAATACCAGGCGCCCCGGCGATGGCCATATAGGCCAAGGCCCTACTGCCAATGTTCACTGCACCGGTTAGATCCGCGTTGTACTCCCCGCAGGACGTACATACGAAGCGACCCTGGCTCGGTCGCCTCCCGTCCTGATGACAG
>JAUVRF010000612.1 GCA_030597775.1 Methanobacteriota archaeon
GCCTCGTCCCGGGTGCCCCGGGTGACCAGTATGCGGACCTCGCCGCTGCGGGCACGACCGGTGCGACCCCTGCGCTGGATGGTCCTGATCTCGCTGGGAATGGGCTCGTAGAAGACCACCAGGTCCGTGTTGGGGATGTCCAGACCCTCCTCCGCCACCGAGGTGGCCACCAGGACGTTGTAGACGCCCTTCTTGAAGTCCTCTATGAGGCCTATCTGTTCCTTCTGGGACAGGCCCTTGTCCTCTCCCCGGGTCGCCTGGCCCACGAACCGGACGGGGTGGATCCCCTCGATGGTCGACAGCCGGGTCGCCACCAGCTCTGCGTTGTCCCGGTAATGGCAGAAGACGATTATACGGCTGTCCGGTCCCTGCTCGAACTGCGCCCGGACGATGCGTTCCAGCGCCTCGGCCTTCGGGTGGTCCTCCTGCACCGCCCTCGTCCGCTTGGCCATCCTCTTGTAGACCGGGTCGTTGACCAGACCCTTGCTGGCCCGCGAGGCTCCCTTGCCCTGCGCCTCCTCCTCCAAGCGGCCCAGGTATGACACCAGGATCTTTGCGCCCTGGGTCTCCGCCAGCTCCATGGCATGGCCGATCTTCATGGCCTGGGCCGCCGCGGTGGCGGCGTGATAGAGCTGGGGTGGTGGTTTGGCGGAGTTGGACAGCTGGGCGGATATCTTCTTCTGGGCCCCGAGGAGCTCCCTCATGGTGATCTGGCCCGATCGGCGTACCAGTCCCAGGGCCGCCAGCTTCTTGGTGGCGTGGTCCATCAGCTTCCGGAGGTCCTCGATTATGGGGACCATGTGGGTCGGGACGTCCACGAAGACCCGGTGCACGTTGATGTCATGCATGTAGGGCTTGACGTCCACGTCCTCGGGGGAGCGGATCTCGACCCCCTCGATGTGCAGGATATCGCATACCTCCAGGATGTCGGCGGCCGTGGTGCCAGGGGAGGCGGTCATACCCAGGGAGAGGGTGGTCATCGGTTCCTGGGCCGCAGCCACATGGACGTACGCGTAGTTGCCCACCGACCGGTGTGCCTCGTCGTACACGATGAGGGCCACGTCGTCCAGGTCGTACCTTGCGTGCCGCAGGTCGTTGGCGATCACCTGGGGGGTGGACACGATGACGCGGCTCTCCCTCCATTCCAGCTCCCTGTCCTCTGGGGAGACCTCGCCCGTGAGGACGGTGACGTCCTCTATCATGGTCAGGTTCCTGATGAAGGCGGCGTGCTGCTCTACTAGGGGCTTGGTGGGGGCCATGAAGAGCACCTTACCGCCCTTCCCCGATAGGATGTCTGCGATGACCAGGATAGCGACTATCGTCTTGCCCATGCCCGTCGGGAGGACCACCATGGTGGACCTTTCAACGCAAGCCCTGGCGATGTTGATCTGGTAAGCCCTCGCCTCGACCTTCCCGGGGCGTACAAGGGGGTGCTCCACATACACGACCCTGGCGATGGGGGCATGGGCTCAATAGCCTTTCGGAGGGGTGGGCGAATGTAAAGGTTAGGACCAATGAAAGAAAATATTTTGGAAAAGGCTTTATTTAAGGCCAGCACATATGTACATCCGTGGCAGCCCGTTATCCCCATGAGGA
>JAUVRF010000538.1 GCA_030597775.1 Methanobacteriota archaeon
CGAGTCCCGGGTGGACAAGCGCCTCGAGACGGGCTACCTGGACAAGAAGACCCATGACCTCAACGAGGCTGTCAAGGAGGCCCAGGACGCCGCCGCGGATGGGGAGGCCCTTTCGATCGGCCTGGTCGGGAACGCCTCGGAGACCCACCCCGCCCTGGTCAAGCAGGGTATCGTGCCCGACATGGTCACCGACCAGACCTCGGCCCACGACGCCCTGGGCGGTTACATCCCTGGGGGTCTTCCCTTCGAGGTGGCCATCCGGCTCCGCAAGACCGACCCGAAGCAGTACATCCACCGCTCGATGAGGTCGATGGCAGCCCATGTCAAGGCGATGCTGGACTTCCAGTCGATGGGAGCGGTGGTATTCGACTACGGAAACAACATCCGCCAGCAGGCACTGGACGCGGGTGTGGAGAAGGCCTTCGACTTCCCCGGCTTCGTCCCCGCCTACATCAGGGACCTGTTCTGCGATGGACGAGGTCCCTTCCGCTGGGCCGCGCTGTCCGGCGACCCCGAGGACATCACCATCACCGACAACATGGTGATCTAGCTGTTCCCTGAGAACGAGGCACTGGTGCGTTGGATCACGCTGGCGGGGGAGCGGGTCAAGCACATGGGCCTGCCGTCCCGGGTCTGCTGGCTGGGATATGGCGAGCGAGCCCGATTCGGCCTTGCCATCGACGACCAGGTGGCCTCCGGTGAGATCAAGGCGCCCGTCGTGATCGGACGCGACCACCTAGACTGCGGCAGCGTGGCCTCGCCCAACAGGGAGACGGAGAACATGAAGGACGGCTCCGACGCCATAGCCGATTGGCCCATCCTCAACGCGCTCATCAACACCGCGTCGGGCGCCACATGGGTCTCGGTCCATCAGGGAGGGGGCGTCGGCATCCCCTACGCCCTGCATGCTGGAATGGTGATCGTCGCCGACGGGACCCCCGATGCGGCAAAGCGGCTGGAACGCGTGCTCACCGCCGATCCCCAGATGGGGATCATACGACATGCGGATGCGGGCTACAAGCAAGCATGCCGTGTGGCCGAGGAGCACGAAATCGTCATCCCGATGAAGCGTTAGACGACGGCCGGCCGGCCTGTTCTACCATGTCCTCCAGGGTGACCTCAGGGTGATGGTACCTGCCCATGTTGACAGTGGACCCACCCCATTCTATGGCCACCCGGGGGCACCAGTGGAGGCATGCGAAGCACTGCTCGCATCGATGCATCCATGATGGACGGTCCTCCAGAAGCTCGATGTTGCCGACGGGACAGACCCTGGCACAGGTCCCGCATCCATCACAGTCATCGGTGACGCTGAAGAGGCCGTCCTTGGAATGCAACTTCCTCTTGGACGAGAGGTAATAGGTCCGGACGCCCGGCCTCCATCTCCAGTGTTCCTTCTCTCCGGACCCTCGTTCCTTCACCGCCACGATGATACGGTCCACCTTGGCATCGGCACCTTCCCGGAGATCGCGCTGGACCCCCTCCCGGGGCATAGGGAAGACGGGTACGTAGTTCTGGACCGTCTTGACGTGATAGCCGGCCGTCAACCCGTGGGCGTTCACCTTCAGCGCCTTGTCCAGGTCCTGGAAGGCCCTCCCGGAGTGCCCTCCGTAGGTGGCGACGGCGAAGACGTAAGCCTCTTGGGGGACCTTGAGCTTCTTGGCGAACCGGAGGACCAGGTCCGGAGGGCCCCAGTGATGCACCGGGTAGACCAGTGCCACGGTTCCCTCCTTCGTTCCGACGGTTTCCCCGTCCATGAAATGGACCATCGGCGCCGGGGGAGGGGCCGCCAGTCCCGCTGCGAGCCTTCGGGCGACAGCGAGGGAGTTTCCGGTACCCGTGAAATAGTAGATGCTGGCCGAGATCCTGAACACCCTCCGGCGGGTAGATTCCCCACCCGGGATTTCAATGCTTCGCCCCGGGGGAGGAGGGGGAGATGGGGCGAG
>JAUVRF010000467.1 GCA_030597775.1 Methanobacteriota archaeon
ATCTTCACGGGAAGTCCGTTGAGCTCGTCGATGGATACCCTCGCGTCCGAGAGGGGCGAGCCGTCGGAGAGGTACCGCAGGGTGAGGTTCAGGTACCAGAAGATGTTGACCGAGTTGAGGTTCGACCCGATCGAGAAGTCGTAGCTGGACACAGAGTTGATCAGGTTCCGGATGGAGATGTCCCTGAGCACGGCGGTGAGCTCGCCCGGCGCCGGGGCCGAGACCCAGGAGTCCCTGAGGGAGATGGTGCTATTGGACAGTTCGAAACCCGTCCCCGAGCCAAGATGGAACACGCCCTCGATGACCGACAGGCTACCATCCGACCTGGCCACGACCGATGCGTTGCATCGCTCCATGAGCAGGCCGCGGATGTCCGCGCCCCCTATGCCCAGGGCACCATCGGTCACGATGCCGGTCTGGCAGTCCCGGATGGTAATGTTAACGAAGTTTGCGTTCGCCCTGCCTATCACCAGACCCACAAGGGAGTCCCGGACCTCGACCTCCTCCACCGTTCCGCTTCCACCGATGAAGAGCCCCATCTCCCGAGGTCCCGTCTTCAGGGTCCCGAGGTTCAGGAACGTCGTCCACTTGAACTCGACCCGTGAACCGTCATCCATGTGACCGATCCACTCGCCCGAGACAGGGCTGTCTATGGTGGAGTTGTAGATGTTCATCGTCCCGCGTCTTGGGGTCCGGAGGCCCGTGGGCACCCCTTGCCGGGTCTCGAAGGACAGCTGGCAGTTCTCCAGTTCGAGTATGCCGCTCAGCATGGTCTCGAGGACGCATGCCAGGTTCCCGGTCACATCCTCCCATCGCATGTTGGTAACTGCGGTGATGTTCACACGGGGCTCGGTGTCGACATCTATAGAGGTGTTGGTCAGGTGGAGGTCCTCGAAGCGGATCACCGCGTCGCCGATGACATTGACGCCCACCGCGCAATCGGAGACCTTTGTGTTGACGAAGATGAGCTCACCAGCATTGATATCGATCCCTATCTGGCAGCCGATGATGGAGATGTCCCTGATGTCCCAATCGAAGACCTCATCTAGGAACAAGCCCACCCTACCTCCGGGACCGATGGTGCAATTGATCAACACGTTGGAGAAACCAGAGGTGAAGAACATGTACAGGTTGGCCTGTCCGTTGCCTGCGATCACCGATGATTCGAATCGCACGTTGCCAATGAAGCCCCTCATCTGCACTCCATAGATGGTGTTGTTCAGGAACCTGCTTGTCTTGATCTGGGAATTCCTGACGCCCAGCATCAACAGGCCGATCTCGCAATCGGACACGGTCACGTTGTCCAGGACCAGGGCATTGATCCCGTCGGCGATTATCCCGTAGTAACCCCCGGAGATGTTGGTCCCTTCGATGACCGCGTTGTTGGTGTTTATGAGCAACCCATCGTCAACGAACGGTCCTGGAGTGTACTCACCGCAATCGTACACGAAGGAATTTCGCATCGTGAAGGTGGAGTTCACCATGACCAGCCAATCGTAGTTGATGCTGGTATTGGACATGATCACGGAGGCGTCATTCGTGGTAAGGCGGTCCATGTCACCGTCGATGATGGTCACTGTGGCGAACCCCATCACCTCGAACCGGCTCTCCATGGCGATGGTGCTGTCGAACTTGATGGTGGAGTTCTTGATGACCAGGCTGGCATAGGCGTTCACGATGAAGCTATGGTTGATGGTCAGGGTGGAGTCCTCGATCGTGAACTGGGCGTTCTCCATCACAAAGACGTTACCTTCCACGTAACCGGTCTTGCCGGTGAACTCCTTGGTATCCATCACGATCCAATCGCCGCCCGGCGGAGGCGTCTCCTCTTCGGCCATCGCGCTCATCGAGAAGGCGATGACGAGGAGCAATATCGCACCTGCCAATGTAATCATGAATCTAGCGTTTCGCATGGATCCCCATCCTGTTGGTGTCGATATCACCAGTCTTATTATTAACCTTTTGATGTTGGTTGTTTGACTCGGAAATCAGCCACGACCCGGTCAGTCCATCAAACGGGAGGTGTGTACAGTGGTGTGGATGGCACCCTGGGGAGTGAGCTTGGAGCTCTTGAGGTGGATGCTGTCCACCTCCATCGAGCCGAAATGGCCATCGTTCCATCGCTCGATGAGCGAGGAGAGCCTGCCGATCCGCCGCACGTTCTTGATCCTGGCCACGGTGGCGTGGGGCCGGAATCCACGTTTCTCTGGGACGAAACCCAGCTCCACCACACCCCTCTCCAGTCGTTCGGAGATGACGGACAACGGCTCGGCACCCTCGAGACCGATCCAGACGACCCTCGGCTTCCTCGCATTGGGGAA
>JAUVRF010000411.1 GCA_030597775.1 Methanobacteriota archaeon
AGCACAGCCTTCATGCCACGCTCCTCGATGATGTTTATGTCGATCTCGAGACCGGCCAGGAACAGCAGGAAGATGAGGCCGATCTCGGCCAGGAACTCCAGCCCGGTCCCCTCGGCGAACTCGATTATCTTCACCCCGGACCAGTTGAAGATCACCAGGTTGAGCACCCCGACGATGATGCCGAAGGTGATCTCCCCGACGATCACTGGGATGCCGATCCTCTTGGTGAGGAAAGGTATGAAGAAGGCGATGACCGCCACGATGAGAAGTGAGTAGAAGGGGTCTATTGTGGTCAATCCATCACCTCCACCCAGTCATCGGGAACGCCGTTACGGTCAATGTCGATACCCCCTTCTAATGGTTTGCCGGTGATCGTGACCAGTTCGAACACCTGCTCCTCCTCCTCCTCCGGGAGGACCTTCTCCGTCAGGATGGACCTGAATATGATGGGCGATAGCACTGCCATCGCGACGGCGAAGAATATGATGGCCGCGCTGATGGCGGGTTCGAGGATGCCCTCCCTCCGTCCGATCTCGGCGGCCACGATGGCCAGGCTTAGGCCACCGGAGAGCAGGGTGCCGTAGGCCGCCGCCCTGCGGGTCCCGTAGGTGGGTGCCAGGTACAGGGAGGGGAGGACCTTTGCCACCATTGTCACGGCGATCAGGACCGGCACGATCCAGAGGGCCGCAAGACCACCCGGATCCGAGACGGAGTTGGCGAACTCCACTCCCACCCGCACGAAGAACAGGGGGATCAGGAAGCCGAACCCGAATCCGAACAGCTTATCCTCAAGGTTCCCCGAGTCACGGAACAGGAACGAGATGGCCGCCCCGGCGAGGAAGGCGCCGAGGATTATCTCCGTCTGCAGCACTGCCGAGAGGACCACGAAGATCATGATCAGCAGGAAGCTCATCCTGACCCCCGTCTCGTCGGGGTCGTCGTGGGCGAAGAACTTGGCCATGACACTGGGCCAACGCCAGATCAGGTAACCACCGATGTAGTACATGGCGATGAAGAACAGGGCGATGAGGGGAAGGATGATGAGGGGAAGGAGCAGGCTCGACCCCATCTGGGCAGCCACGACGATGGGGATCATGAGCATCGTGCCGAAGTCGGCGATGATGGCCCCCATGATGATGTCCTGTCCGTACTGGGACCTTATGATGCCCATCCCCCTGACCACCGGTAGCACGACCCCAAGGGAGGTGGTGGAGACGACGAGGGCCATGAAGAAGGGAGCCTCGAGGCCGATGAGGAGCACCAGACCGAAGGCGATCGTGAAGGTTGCGACGAAGGCGAGGATCCCCCATGCGATGGGCTTGGCGCCCCTCTCGGAGATCATGCTGAAGCCGATCTCGAGGCCCGCCAGGAAGAGCAGGAATATGAGGCCGATCTCGGAGAGGAAGAAAACGGCGGACCCGGACTCGAAGGTGAGGAACACCAGACCAGTGGTCCGCTCGATGAAGACGAAGATGAAGCCCACTCCGATGGCGAGCATTATCTCTCCCACTATCACCGGTATCTTCAACCGGTTCGCCAAGTAGGGCATGAGGAACGCGATGACAGAAGCGACCAGTAGCGTAACGTACTCTGGTGCGACCTCTACCAGCTAGCTCCCCTCCGTTCCGAGTGCATCCCTGTTAGTCATCCCCTCGCCGAAAGCGATGGGAAATGAAACAGCACCGATTCCCATTTCGGGGCCAAGACTTCGGATTGTGATGGGCCCAGGGAGTCAAAAAGGTTACGCTGGTGGCGGACAAGCCTTATGTGCCCCGGGGCCCATCGCGGGAACATGGAGAACCTGGAGGACATAGCTGCGGAGTTGGAGGCCTATCTCGACGAGAAGGAGCGGGTCCGTGAGGAGATGCTCCGCAAGTCCCGGGAGATCCTCAAGCTCTCCGCACGCACCATCGCGGCCATGCACCGGGGTGCCTTCGTGGACGGGGACGTGCTGCGCATCAGGGACATCTGCAAGGAGGTGCGGAACGACCTCCGGGACCACAAGGACATCTGGCATTCTGGTGCCCTCGAGAACTCCCTCCAGGAGGCGGCCGAGGCGGCCATCGTCCACTCTATGCTCAAGGACGAGAGGCTACCCCACCCCGATGACCTGGCGGTCACCCATCCCGCCTACCTGCTGGGCCTGTGCGACGCGGTGGGCGAGCTCCGTCGGTTCACCCTGACGGCCCTGAAGGACGGCAAGCCCGATGATGCGGAGATGTACCTAGAGAGGATGGACCGCATCAACGCCGTCGTCAGCCAGTACCACTATCCCAAGGCCATTGTCCCCGTGAAGGCCAAGCAGGACCAGGTGAGGGGCATAATCGAGCGGACCCGGGGCGATGTGGCGATATCCATCGCGGGCAGCCGCACGGCCGAACGCATCGAGAGGGCTGGCCGCAAGTAGCGAACACCGCTCTATACCGGACCCCTGGGGTCCGGATGCGATCGGACCTGCCGATGACGTCACCGTGGAACACGCGGATCCCCACGTCAGGAATCGAAAGTTTTATCACCACTGGTCCCACATGTATCATACAGTAGGGGTTGAAAGGATGCGTTTGCGCATTGGACTTGTTCTCGCCACGATTGCGATAGTGGCCGTGCTGTTCGCCCTCCCCGCTTCTTGGTATCACATCCATGTGGTC
>JAUVRF010000496.1 GCA_030597775.1 Methanobacteriota archaeon
CAGGCCGAGCTGATCTGGTTGCAGAAGAGGCCGTTCGATGGCAAGTACGGATCGAAGCAACCGTACCCCTTCAAGGACCCCGACTTCGGCATCGTGAACCTGCGCATCTTCGGGGAGTTCCGATTCAGGGTCATAGCCCCCGAGAACTTCATCCACCAGTTCGTCGGCACCATGGGATTCCGTACCGCGGCCGAGGTGGAGGCCCGCCTCAGAGAGCAGATGGTGGTGCTGATATACGACGTGCTTGGTGACCTCAAGGAGCGGGACATGTCCGTCACCGACATCGCCTCCCGGCTCACCGAGATCGAGCAGTTCGTGCTGGACCGGTCCAAGGACCACTTCCAGATGTACGGCCTTGAGATCCAGAAGCTCTCCGGCCTTTACATCAGCATGCCCGAGGAGGTGCAGGAGGCGGTGGACATGCGTTCCTCGATGCAGGTCCTGGGCACCGATTACATGGGTTACCAGACCGGGCATGCGATACGCGAGGCGGCCAACAACCCCGACGGGGGAGCGGGTGGTGGCCTTGCGGGCGCAGGCGTGGGCCTGGGCGCTGGCATGGGAATGGGGTACATGATGATGGACTCCATGTCGAACCGAGGGCAGGGAGGCCAGGGACAGGGTCAGGCCGTGGCGCCGCCCTCCAACACACCATGCATCAAGTGCCAGGCGATGATCCCCACGGGCACCAAGTTCTGTCCCCAGTGCGGTGGCGCCCAGGGGATCGCCTGTCCCAGTTGCGGGACATCTGTCGACAAGGGGGCCAAGTTCTGCACCGACTGCGGCGGCGAGCTGGGCGGAGCGGGCGCTTGCCCGTCGTGCGGCAGCCCGGTGGAGGCAGGCACCAAGTTCTGTCCCGAGTGCGGACAGAAGATGTAGTGAGCGAGCAATACTTCCGACCATAGTTTCAGGGGAGGGATGGGACGGCCAAGATCAAGTGCAACAAGTGCGGAGCACCCAACGAGCTGGACGCGGGCGCCAAGTTCATTAGGTGCGCCTTCTGCGAGGGCCAGATCTACATAGACAAGTCCGGGGCCGGCTTCTTCTACATCCTTCCCTTCCAGATGAACGAGGCCGATGCAAGGGGTGTCTTCAAGAGGTGGACGGCCGGCTCCCACAGGGCAAAGGACCTGGAGGTCGCCGCCCAGGTGACCTCCTGGGAGGCCATCTACTTCCCGGTGTTCATGTTCAGGAGGGACACGGACAGGGGCGAGCAGGTGCTCGTGTGGCCCGCCAGGTCCACGACCTTGCCTGGCCTCCACAGCCTCAAGGTCCCACAGGGGGACCTCAAGATCTTCGACCAGGGTTTCGATCACGGCGGCTCGGAGCTGATGGAACCGAACATAGAGCGGAGGGCCCACATGGACCAACTGCCAGGCAAACCCAAGGAGCAGGCCCTGGTCTACTTTCCCATCTACATGGTCGGGTACGCCTATCGTGGGGGCAGGTACCAGGTCATCATCGATGGCTCATCGGGAGAGGTCTTCTCGGCCGATTACCCACCTCGGATGGCCGCAGGGTACTACCTCCTGGGCGTGGGCGGGTTCATCGCCTGCGCCTTTGCGGGCCTGGTCGCATTGGGATCGCCCGTCACGGCGGGTATCGTACTGGCCCTGACGGTCCCCGCGCTGATGTTCGGGGGCTACTACGTGGCCAAGAACATGTGATGCAAGGAGGGACTGAAACGAGCGGAGAGGGGATATCGCTGAACCTCCACTGCCCCAACTGTGGGGGCACGGTCACAAGCGTGGAGGGTCAGAGGACCACCTCCTGCCCCTACTGCAAGTCCCTCCTTTACATAGGCGGGGGCCGTGGCGTCTGCACAGTCACCCTCCGCAACAATATGGACGACCCCCGGGTGCGGAGCAATCTCGCCAAGTGGTTCGACAAGGGTCTGAAGGCCCGCGACCTGCCCAAGCAGGCCCGGATAACCGAGGTCTATCCGATCTACATACCCTACTGGCGCCTCATGGCCCGGGCTGCTGGCTGGGTCTGCGGGTACCGGGAGGAGCGCCACACCGACAGCAACGGCCACACACACACCAAGCGGGTCCACATGGAGAAGATGGTCTTCCGGGACTTCGACTGGTCCCAGATCGCGTGCGACCCCGGTGACATAGGCGTGAACCGCCTGCCCAGTATGAAGGGGCAGGCAGTCTCCCACGAGGAGGGGGGCATCCCCACCTTCGA
>JAUVRF010000288.1 GCA_030597775.1 Methanobacteriota archaeon
CCCTGGCGATGGGGGCATGGGCTCAATAGCCTTTCGGAGGGGTGGGCGAATGTAAAGGTTAGGACCATTGAATTATTAAATTTTGGAAAAGGCTTTATTTAAGGCCAGCACATATGTACATCCGTGGCAGCCCGTTATCCCCATGAGGAGGAAGAGGAGGAGCTCGAAGAGGACGAGGACCTCGAAGAAGAGGAGGAGGACGAGGACCTCGAGGAGGACGAGGGCATACTCCTCTCGGCCGAGGACCCCGGCTACTCCATCCAGGTGCCAGGCGTTGACCCTGGCGTGGTGGGGGTGGCCCCCACCCAATCCGAGCGGATGGAATCGGGCCTCCAGGACACCCTGGACCTGTCAGAATGGAAGATGCCCTCCATTCGAGACTATTTCTGGTACCTCGTGGTCTACACCCTCACCATGGCCCTGGCGGTGTCGGTCATATGGCGGTTCCAGCAGCTCTGGGCCTACTTGTTATGGGGAGGCTACCTGGTCACACTGGTCATTTTCGCCAGCCTGATCGTGAGGTCCCTGAACTACCGTCGGGGGACCTACTCGAAGGACTTCCACCTGTCCACCCTCGACCTTCAACAGGCGGTCGAGGCGGCCCTGGACGATGTTGGCATCCGTATCGACAGGGTGGAGCGACCCAGGGGGGTCTTCCTGCGACCCATGATCGCCGTCTACAAGCTCGAGAGGACCGACTTCACCATAAATGTCGAGGGGCGGTCCCATCTCCGGCGGAAGGTCGTCCGGGTCGGACGCTTCCGGGACGACGGGTCCCTGGAGAAGGGCATCCGGTTCTGCCATGCCCTGGACAACGAGGTGGATGTGGCCTGCCAGGAACGGGCCTCGAGGAAGCTGTTCCACGAGGATGTTTGCTGACGCGCCTCAGATCACCATGACCGATTTGGGGGCGCTCATGTAGACGCGCCTCAGGATATCCTGCTTCACCGTCTTGCAGGCCCTGTTCAAGATGGTGAGATCGTGGTCGCCCGACTTGACCAGGGTTACGAACTCCAGGGTGGGGTTCCCCTCCACCTCGTCCTCCACGACCTCCAGGCCGTACATCTCCCCCGTCCTGCGGATGTGCCGGACCATCCTCTGGGCCTCCTGGTGCTCGGGGTCGTAGGTGGTGAGGGCGGTGACCTTGGACCCGAAGGCGATGGACAGGCGGAGTGCCAGCGATGCGATGTTGTTGGACCTGGGGGAGCCGTCCAGCATGAACAGGACACTGGTGTAGGGTTCCGGGTTCCGCGCCATGAGGATGGGGGTGACGGTCTGCTCCACCGCAATGGTGGTCAATGATTTGCGGCCCAGCAGGTCCATCACCTTGAAGGGGTCGGAACGGAGCACGAGCAGGTCCACGTCCTCCTCCATGCCATGCTCGTGAAGGTGGGTCGTCCCGTTCCTCTCCTTCTTCAGCTTGTCGACGATGGTCTCCTCCTGCTCGGCGAGCATGGACTCCATGTCCACCTGGGACGCGGCCTTGAGGGCGTCCTGTAAGGAGCCGAAGTCCATGGCGTAACCTGGAAGGGTGAAGAACGGGATGGTCATCTGGCCCGTCACCTCCTCCGCCTTCTTAACGAGCCACGGTGCCTCGGCGGGGAACATGCCCACCAGGCCCGTCTGGCAGAACACGCTGATGGTCAGGGCCTCTTGGAACTCGTTCTCGAACCATGACTCGTCCATGATGGGGACCATGACCTTGTTGAAGGGCAGCAGATGGCGATGGTCGCCCAGGAAGACGCTCCTGACCGCATTCAGGTCCTCCACGTCCGCAGAGACGTGCACAACGTCCATCGTCTCAAGCACCATGTCGCCCGTGGGGGCCATGAGCCTCTCCTGGCGCATGACCCCGATGATGCTCGTGCCCCAGGGGAGGGGCAGCTCGTCGATCCTCTTTCCGATGGCGGCCGCCCCCTTGGTTATCACGATCTCCGATATCCGCTTCTGGGAGGGCTTGATGATGGCGATGACCTCCGCCGCGGTGGCCAGGTCGGGGATGATGATGCTCTGTACACCCAATCGCTGGAACCGGGCCACCTCATTGGGATCGTTGAGCACCGCGATCACGCTCTTGATGTTCTTGTAGGGCTTGGAGTTAAGGATGCACTGGTATGCGTCCCGGTCGTTGCCGAGGGCCACCAGGAGGGTCTTAGCCTCGGCGATGCCGGCCTGGAGGAGCGTCCTCTCGTCGGTGGCGTCGCCCACGGTCACCCTGACCTCACCAAGCTGCCGACGGAGTATTGTGGCCTTCCCCACATCGCTCTCGATCACAACGGGATCATCGAGTCGCTTGGCCACATCCCTGCCGGTATTGCCGGCGCCGACTATTATCACGCGAGACATCATCAACCACCTTCAGGTTGTATCAATTCGTACATTGGTTCGACCTCCTCGGCCGCCTCATCCCCCTCGGGAGGTCTGTAGAGGATACGGAAGCCTATGGGTGCAGCTATGCACATTATCAGGGCGAGCAGGATCAGTGTGGGTGCGTACTGCTCCACCGATTCGATCCCGGCGGCAAGACCTATCTTGATGGCGGCTATGAGCAGGCTCAGGCGTGCAGAGAGCAGCACACCCGAGGCGATGGCATTCCGCATGCCGTGGGATCTAGCGAACATGAGGCTCGGGACGATCTTGATGATGAAGGCGATGACCACGAGGACCGGTAACAGCATCAGGCCTTCCAACTCGACCAGCTCGGTGAACTCGACGCCTATCTGGATGAAGAAGATGGGGATGAAGAAGCCGTAGCCCAGGCCGTACAGCTGGCGCTCGAGGAGCGCTGTCTCGCGGAATATGAAGTTCATGGCCACACCGGCGAGGAACGCACCCATGATGACGTCCATGTCGAAGGCGACGGACATGGCGACGAAGGCCATGATTATCAGGAAGCTCACCCTGACGCCCATCTCCGTCGGGTCGTCGGCCTTGAAGAACTTGGCCATGTCGTGAGGCCACCTCCACATGGCGAAACCCCCCAGGATGAACAATGCGAAGAACGCGCCGAATATGATCAATATCAGCACGATACGGAAGATGTAATCCCAACTGGTGGCGTTGCCGACCTCGATCAGGCTCACGATGGGGATCATCATCATGGTGGCGAAGTCGGCGATGATCGCGCCGAGGATGATGTCCTGGCCGAGGTTCGTCTTAGATATCCCCATCTCCCGGAGGATCGGTATGACCACTCCCACCGACGTCGTGGAAAGGATGAGGGCCATGTAGACGCCCATGTCCAAGAACCACATGAACCCGACGCTGATCACCAGGGCGAAAAGGAACATGATGACACCGAGGAGGACAGCCTTCATTCCACGCTCCTCGATGATGTTGATGTCGATCTCGAGACCGGCCAGGAACAACAGGAATATGAGGCCGATCTCGGCCAGGAACTCCAACCCGGTCCCCTCGGCGAACTCGATGATCTTCACCCCGGACCAGTTGAAGATC